>NZ_JBJDRF010000022.1:0-76610 GCF_044987305.1 Novosphingobium sp. ZW T3_23 | reverse complement strand
CTAAACGTATGGTTACGTAAGGACATGTTAAGGTAACGACTATCTACTGCCACCCCGAGCCCTGAAGCCCCGGGAGCAGGCGCCGTCGCCCACATGTCCCTTCATCTAAAACCTACAATGTCAAAGACCCACAAGACAAAAAACCCGGACAACCAGTCATCCCCGCTTCTTGCGATTGGGGAGCATGTTGCCCGTAATGTCTTGGCGACCACTGCAAGAGCGTCTGCTCC
Source organism: Novosphingobium sp. ZW T3_23 (assembly GCF_044987305.1). Lineage (NCBI taxonomy): Bacteria > Pseudomonadati > Pseudomonadota > Alphaproteobacteria > Sphingomonadales > Sphingomonadaceae > Novosphingobium > Novosphingobium sp. ZW T3_23. The sequence goes on along the minus strand of NZ_JBJDRF010000022.1, from coordinate 76,380 downwards.
GCTGCGGTGAGAGGCCCTCTAAGTCCCACCCACGATTCGGTCAAACCGTTTTTATAGAAAGTTTTCCACACCGCCCCGGCTCCTTGTGGAAAAGTATGAGCGCCTAGAACTTCATCGAGAAGGGATCGCGACGGTCGCCTGAAAAATCGATGAAGACGTTTTTGGTCTGCGTGAACTCCTGGATCCCCGCCTCACCGCGGACGCGTCCGAAGCCGGAGTCCTTCATCCCGCCGAACGGTGCCTGCGGGGCCGCCACACGGTAGGTGTTGACCCAGACCACACCTGACTGAATCGCGCGCATCATGCGCAGGCAGCGGCTGATGTTTTCCGACCAGACGCCGCTCGCGAGGCCGTAGGGCGTGTCGTTGGCGATCTGCACCGCCTCCTCTTCGTCCTCGAAGGGGATGATCGAGAGCACCGGGCCGAAAATTTCCTCGGCCGCGACTTTCATGTCGTTGCGCACGTCGGCGAAGATGGTGGGTTCGATGAAGAAGCCCTTTTCCAGCCCCGGACCATCCGCCCGGCCGCCCCCCGCGACAAGGCGTGCGCCGTCGCCCCTTGCGGCTTCGATGAAGGAGAGGATCTTTTCGAACTGCGGCTGGTTGGCGGCGGTGCCCATCTCGGTTTCGGGCAGGCGCGGATCGCCCATGCGGATCATCTTCGCCCGCGCGGCCAGACCTTCTACCATCCGGTCATAGACGCCGCGCTGTACCAAGAGGCGCGATCCGGCGATGCAGGTCTGGCCGGTCGCGCCGAAGATGCCCGCAAGCGCGCCGATCAGCGCACGGTCGAAATCGGCGTCGTCGAACACGATGTTGGGTGACTTGCCGCCCAGTTCCATCGTTACCGGCTTCAGGTTCGCACCCGCCGCCTGCGCGATCATGCGGCCGACGCCGGGGCTGCCGGTGAAGCTGATCTTGTCCACCCGCTTGCTCTCGGTCAGCACGCGGCCAACGTCGCCTGCGCCGGTGACGACTTGCACGACACCGGCGGGAAAGCCCGCCTTCTCGCACATCTTCGCCACTTCCAGCGTCGTGGTGGAGGCATGTTCGCTGGGCTTCAGGATCACGCAGTTGCCCGCCGCCAGCGCGGCGGGAAGCGTGTTGGTCAGGATCGCGACGGGCGAATTCCACGCGGTGATCGCCGCCACCACGCCGAACGGCACGCGGATCGCGAAATCGAGCGTGTCCTTCTGGTCCAGCGGCACGACATCGCCGTGCATCTTGTCCACCCAGCCTGCGTAATAGCGGAAGATGCGCGCGGCATAGCCCATCTGATTGTGCGTTTCGCGGATGACCTTGCCGTTGTCGGTAGTCTCCAGCAGCGCCATGCGGTCGGCATCGGCATCCAAAAGGTCCGCCACTTTGTTCAGCAGCTTCGCGCGCTCACTCGGCGTGGTCTTGCTCCACACGGTATCGAAAGCGCGGCGGGCGGCGGAGATCGCATCCTCCACGTCCCCGGCCGTGGCGACGGCGATATGGGCATGGATCGACTGGTCGTAGGGATTGATCGCCGGAAGCGTGCCGCCGTCCGAAGCGGGGCGCCACTTGCCGTCGATGAAGAGGCCGTAAGTCTCGGTCATTCTCAGTTCCCTACGAGCACGGATGTGCGCACGGTGGCGACCATGTTCTTGCCCCCACCCTGCTGGGTCCAGACCTCAGCGCCATCCTCGGTCGCCTGGCCGCAAACATGCAGCGGCACGCCGTCGAAAGCGGGCTGCTGCCCCCGGAAATCGAAGCCGGTGACCGGCGCATCCAGATTGCGCGCGGCGAGAGAGCACAGCAGCGTCGCCTGAAGCGGGCCGTGGACGACAAGGCCGGGATAGGCCTCCTCCTCCATCGCGTAGGGCCGGTCGTAATGGATGCGGTGGCCGTTCATGGTCAGCGCCGAATAGCGGAACAGCAGCATCGGATCGGGGCTCACTTCCTCCCGCCACGCCGCATCGGGCGCTGGCCCGGCAACCGGCGCGGGCAGCATAGCCGACGCAGGTTCGCGGTAGACCAAATCCTGTTCATCGCTCACCGCAACGCCGCCCCCTGCGTCCAGATCATGACGCACCGTCACGAAGACGAGGCGGCCGGTGCTGCCAGTCTTTTCCTTGATCGCGATTATCGTGGAGGTCTTGGTGACGGTCTGCCCCAGCAGCAGCGGCTTCACGAAAGTCACGCGACCGCCCGCCCACATGCGGCGCGGCAGCGGCACGGGCGGCAGGAAACCACCCTTCGCCGGGTGCCCGTCCAACCCAAGGCCCTGCGGCGGCTTCACATCCCAGAAGTAGAGCCAGTGGTGCAGCAACGGCAGCGGGTCGCCGGTCTTGCCAGCACCGTCGCCGCCCAGCGCCACGTCGAGCGCATTGCTGCGCGCGGGTTCCAGCACGTCCGTCACGCTCTGGCTGCGGCCGATCCAGTCTTCAAATTCGCTCACGATTTACGTCCTTTGGTGAAGGAGAGGCAGGCCGGCACGCGGCCAGTCGACGGCGATCAGCAGGCCGTGGCCGGATACGGTGATCCACGCCGTCTTCATGTCCGGGCCGCCGAAACAGATGTTGGTGCAATAGGGCTCCGGCCCCTGCCAGTATTCGAGCTTCTCCCCCTCCGGAGAGAACACGGTGATGCCGCCAGTCACCAGCGTCGCCACGCAGATGTTGCCATTGGCTTCCACAGCCATGGAATCGAAGCGCTGATAGCTGGTCGCTTGCCCCAGCATCGTCCCGCCATTGGGCGAGGGCCAAGCGACTTTCGCTAACTCTCCGCGTCCCATGATCGGCCATTGCCACAGCCGCCCCGTCTCGGTTTCGGAGACATAGAGCGTCTTCTCGTCCGGAGAGAGGCCGCAGCCGTTGGGCGTCACCAGCGGAAACGCCGCCTGTCGGATCCACGAACCGTCCGCCGCCGCGTGATAGACCACGCCGCAGTCCATCACGCGGTCGTAGGTCTTGCCGTGATCGGTGAACCACATGTCCCCGGCCGCATCGAACACGATGTCGTTCGGGCCGTTGATCTGCACGCCGTCGCAATGGGTGTAGAGCGTGGTCACTTCGCCGGTATCGAGGTCCACCCGCTGGATGCCGCCGCCGGTGTAGTCCGCCGCCCGGCCGTGGGGACGGTTGTAGCCCTTCACGCCCTGGATATCCTCGCTGATCCAGTGGAAGCCGCCGTTGTTGGCGACATAGCAGGCCCCGTCCGGCCCGATTGCCGCGCCATTCGGCCCGCCGCCCAGATGCGCCACGACGTGCTTGGTACCATCCGGCTGCACGCGGATCAGGCGGGCGCCCTTGATCTCCACCACCAGCACCGATCCATCGGCCATGGCGATGGGGCCTTCGGGGAAGATCAAGCCATCGGTGACGACGCGGTATTCCAGCTTGCGCAGTTCCATGAGGCTCTCCTGCTCAGCGCGGATCGACGACCTGGATGATCGCGGGGAAATAGGACTGTCCGATTCCGGCATCGACTGCCGCCTGGTAGTACTCGGCAGCCAGACGCGGCAGGCGCGGTTCCACGCCCATCTGCTCGGCCAGTTCGATGGTGTAGCCCAGATCCTTCAGCGCATAAGGCGCGGGAAAAGCCTTTTCCGGAAACTGGCGCGGCACCATCGCCTTCAGCCCGTGGTTGCGCAGGGCAAAGCTGTCTCCGGAGCCGAGCGAAACCGCCTCCACCAGCTTGGCCGGGGCAACGCCCGCGCGTTCCGCCACCACGAACATCTCGGCCAGCGCGGCGACTTGTTCGAACAGCAGGGTGTTGTTGATCAGCTTCACCACTTGCCCGCAGCCCACTTCGCCGCAGTGGGTGACGTCCGATCCCATATAGCGCAGCAGCGGCTCGATCCGCGCGTAGAGTTCCTCCCCCGCGCCGACCATGATAGAGAGCGTGCCGTCGATCGCCGCCTGCCGAGTGCGCGCCACCGGGGCGTCGGCGAAGGCGATGCCCTTTGCGGAAAGAAGCTGCGCCACCTCGCGCGCTTCGGCCACGCTGGTGGTGGAAAGGTCGATCACGGTGGAGCCGGCCGAACCATGCTCGGCAATCTCCTCGCACACCGCGCGAACCTGCTTGCCGCCGGGCAGCGAGAGGAAGATCACTTTCGCGGCCTTGGCGACAGCCGCCACCGATCCCGCCGCCACGGCTCCGCCCGCAACCTGCACGGCCAGCGCTTCCGCATTCATGTCGAAGGCATGGAGCGGCGCGGCGTGCTTGCGGACCGCGTTGGCGCACATGCCGCTGCCCATCACGCCAAGGCCGATGAAGCCCAGGATCGGTGCCGTCTCAGTCATCTTTCCCAAAGTCCTTCTTATATCTCGAGGTACTTCGCGCCCATCTCACCAGATAACTTCGGCCTCTTCCAGCGCCTTGCGCTCATCGCGGCCCATGCCCAGCAGTTCGCCGTAGACATAGTCCTCATGCTCGCCGAGCGCAGGTGTGCCGCGCGTGATGCCGATCTCCGCGCCCTTCGAAAGCCGCATCGGCACGCCCACGGCGGCGCGGCGCTTGCCGTCCGGCTCGGTAACTTCGACAATGGCGCCCCGCGCCCGCAAGTGCGGATCGGCGGCGATCTCCAGCGTCGTCCAGGAGGCATGGGCAGCGACGCCCACCGCCTGCAGGCGCTGCGCTGCATCCTCTGCTGGGAGCGTTGCCGTCCACGCTGAAACCAGCGCATCCAGTTCGCGCCGATGGGCATGACGATCCGCCTCCCGCGCAAAGCGGGCCTCCGCCGCGATCCCGGTCACACCGCGAAACGCCTGCCACTGCGCGTCGCTTTCCACCGCGACCGCGATCCAGCGATCCTCCCCGGCCGAGGGATAGACGCCGTGCGGGGCCATGCGCGGATGGTCGTTGCCGGCGCGCCGGGTCTCTCCTCCGGCGGCGGCCAGCAACAGTGCCTCGCCTATCAGCGAAGCGGCGACTTCCCGTGCGGCCACGTCCACATGCCCGCCCTCGCCCGTCGCCCGGCGGCGGTGCAGCGCGGCCATCACGGCTACGGCGGCGTTCATGCCGACGGTGTGGTCCATCACGTGCCGCATCTCCACCGGCGGCCCGTCCTCATAGCCGGTCAATTCGCCCAGCCCGCCCCAGGCCCCGAACAGCGGAGCATAGCCGGCAAAGTGGCTGTCCGGCCCGGTCTGTCCGGAGGAGGAGACCGACAGCATCACCAGATCCCGGCGCACCGCCTGCAACGCAGCAAAGCCCAGCCCCAACCGGTCCATCACGCCGGGGCGAAAGCTTTCCGCCGCAATGTCGGACACGGCAACGAGCCGCTTGGCCAAGGCCGCGCCCTCCGCTTTCTTCAGGTTGATGCGCACGGAGAGCTTGTTGGAGGCGACCTGATCGAACGTAGCGGGCCCCATCCGGCCGTAGACCGGGTGCGGCTTGCGGAAGGCATCGAGGCGCATCGCGCTCTCCACCTTCACCACTTCGGCGCCAAGCTGCGAGAGCAGCTGCGTGCAGAACGGCCCGGCGTTGTGCACGGTAAAGTCGGCGATGCGGATACCCTTCAAGGGAAGCGTCATGACAGCACCTCCGCACCTACCTTGTTCATTTCACCCAGTTCAGGCGGCCCGCCGCGCAAGGAGAGCGGCGCGCCATCGACGTGGACGGGCGAGACCAGCATGTTCACCAAGCCGATTTCCGAAATCGGGACGGGCTGGAACAGTCCGCGATGATGCTCCTGCGCCCCGTGCAGGATATCGACCGGCGTCTTGTAGCGGCCGATCGGCACGGAAAGCCGCTGCCCCTCGGCCACGATGTCGTCCACCTTGCGCACGATCGCCCATTCGCGAATGTGACGGTTGATCTCCGGCCCGCGCCGGCTGCGTTCAAGGCTGTCCGCCAATGCCGGATCGAGCGCCCATTGCGGGCTGCCCAGCAGCTTGACCAGCCCATCCCACTGCCGCTGTTCCAGCGTCAGCAATTCGACATGGCCGTCCACACAGGGGATCACGCCGCCATAGCGGAAGGAGCGCTCCACGCGGTGCTCGATGGATCCGTCGCCGAGCCGCTGGATCGCGAAAGCCCCCACCGCCAGCGCGGCATCCTGGCTGGCGATGTCCACGAACTGGCCGCCCACCTCGTCCCGCACCCAGAGCGCGGAAAGCGCGCCCAGCGCAGCGGCGATGCCGCCTTGCATCTCGGCAAAATGCCCGGCGATCTTCACCGGCGCGCGGTCCGGGAAAAGCTCCACCGAAAGCCCGTTGGGGAGCAGGTTACCCTCGCCCGAGGCGTGCTGGACGGTGATCTCGCTCGCCTGCCAGTCGGCCTTGGGGCCATACGCGCCAAAGGGCAGGACCGAGACGTGGACGAGCTGCGGATGGCGCGCGGAAAGCGCCGCTTCGTCAAGGCTGAGGCCCGGGTTTGGATTCCGGCGCCCCGCACGCGGGGAATCGTCGATAAAGATGTCGCATTCGCTCAGCAGGGCACCGAGCGCGGCCTGACCGTCGCCTGTCGCCAGATCGCAAGTCATGCTGCGGGCGCCCGCCGCCAGATAGGCGAACAGGGCCGAGGTGGGCTTCGCTCCCTCTCCTTGCGCAAGGAATGGAGGTTCCCCGCGCAAGGCCGAACCGCATGGCGGTTCGACGAAGATCACCTCGGCCCCCTGCACGCCCAGCAGGCGCGCCGCGTAGGCCGCCGCCACGCCCGAAGCGTGGACGGCGACCCGCAAGCCATCGAGAGGAGGAGTTCCCACCGCCAGTGCCCCCGCTGAGATCAGCGAACCACCGGCAGTTCGAGATCGAGACCCGAGCCGTCGACGAAGACCTTGGTCTGCGGATCGAGCGAAGGCAGCACCACCGTCGCCAGCCCCGGCGTGGTCAGTTCGCCGCGCTGGTTCTCACCCTTGATCTCGATATCGACCAGGGCGAAGCCATCCTTCATGTACTTGCGCGTCACGGTGCCGCGCGCCCAGGTGCAATCGCCCATCGTGTTGAAGCGGCTCATGCGGGTTCGGATGCGCTTCAGGAAGCCGGCGTCGCCCATCCAGTTGGTGATGAGCGATGCCATCCAGGCCGAACGCTGCGGACCGTAATCGTACACGCCGGGCACGCCCACCTCCTTGGCGGTGGATTCGCGGTGGTGGCCGATGCCGGTATATTCGATGCCGCCGCCCGCTTCGGGGTTACGGAAGAAGTGGCCGGGGTGCTTCACGGCGTTCTTGAAGATCACGCCGTGCGTGTGGCCACGACCGCAACCGACCAGGAAACCCATGGTGTCCATCAGGCTGAGCGGACCGCGCACGATTTCCGGCAACACTTCGCCTTCCTGCACTTCTTCCCAGTAGCGCACATTGCCGCCGCGAATGTTCTTTTCTTCGTCGAGGATCGCGTTGTCGATCTTCTCGAATTCCTCAGGCGTATATTCGTGGGTCTTGATGTCGGCGTACTTGCCGGCCTCACGCGCGGCCTTGCGCTCGTGGCGGGTGCAAGTGCCAAGCGCACGGGCAACCAGTTCGCCGCGCTGGTTATAGTAGCTGGCCTCGACATACTGGAGGACGAGGGTACCGGAGAACTGGCTTTCCTTCACGTCGACGCCGACCACGCGCTCGATCGCGTTTATGCGGTCACCGGGGCGGATGTGACGGAACATCTCCCAATCGTTCCCGGCGTAGAAACCGTGGACGCCCGGCAGGCCCCAGCGCGTGCGGCCGACCCAACCGAATGCCATCGGGAAGTTGGGATGTGCCAGCATCGAGCCATGGCGCGTCAGGCGGCCGACTTCGAGATCGCGATAGAGCGGATTGAGATCGCCGATGCCATTGCAGAAGTTGCGGATCGTGTCCTCGGTCGCGTCCTGAAGGTACGGACCTTCGGGGCGAAGCTGCATGCCGATCATGTTCTCGGCCGCCTTGATCGCCTCGGGCGTGATCTTGCCCTCTGCCGGTGCGGCGCCGACTTCCTTTTCACTGGTGATGGTAGCCATGTCTGTCGAAATCCCTTTCCCGGCGGGCAAGGGCCACCCCTCGCCGCGTGTGCATCAAGATGGATAATGCATTATTTCGGGTTTGAGATTGGGTCCAGTAAACCTGGATACGCCGTAACCATTGATCGCTGGTGCGTTGCGCGTGGCCCAGAACCCAGAGAAGTCGCCAGAAGATGCATTGTTGACATGTCGGCCTGATGTGCACCGGCACGCCCGCTGAAGCTCGTTTCCGCAAAGTTCGGGTTTCATCGCCAGTAATTTATGTTCTGGGCCGCAGCCTGCCCAACCGATTGACCGCCCAAACTCAACCAAATAGGTTGAAATTGAAAACAGGGCATCTGCAGGAGATAGATGGATGGCGATCGAGATCCGCAAGCATGGGCGCGTGGGCGCTGAAATCCTGGGCGTAGACCTGTCGCGGCCCTTGCAGCCAGAAGCTCTGGCCCAGGTCCGAGCCGCCTTCGCCGAGCACGGAGTCATCTTCTTCCGCGACCAGTCCATCACCGAGCAGCAGCACATCGAATTCGCCCGTGAATGGGGCACGATCAACATCAACCGCTTCTTCGCCGCGCATCCGGTTCATCCCGAGATCGCCCTGGTGGTGAAGGAGCGCGAGCAGCAGCATAATATCGGCGGCGGCTGGCATACCGATCATTCCTACGACTTCGAACCGGCCCTCGGTTCCATTCTGGTGGCACGCGCCTTGCCGCCGCAAGGTGGCGCAACGGCCTTCGCATCCATGTACGCAGCCTACGATGGCCTGCCGGAAAACTTGAGGAGCCGGATCGAGGGGCGGTATGCCGTTCACTCCGCGCGCCATGTCTTCGGCAGCAAGGCGGCCGTCTACGAAGCAGTGCAGGACACGCGCAGCGATGGACGGATCGGCAATGCCGCGGCGGCCGACCTGCTCGACGACCCGGTGCATCCCGTGATCATCACACATCCTCTCAGCGGGAAGCGGGCGATCTACGTCAATCCCAGCTTCACCCTGCATATCCAGGGATTGCCCGAAGAGGCATCGCGCACTTTGCTGGAAGAAATCTACGCCCATTGCCGCAGTCCGGAGTTCCAGGAGGATTTCCACTGGCGCGACGGTTCGATCGCCTTCTGGGACAACCGCGCCACCTGGCACTATGCCTACAACGACTATCACGGCCACCGCCGGGAGATGCACCGCATCACCATCGCCGGCAGCGCGCTGACCTGAGATCCGGCGCGCGCCCTCCGCATGGCCGCGCCCGAGCCCTGGCCTCTTGAATTATCGGAATAGAGCGGCGATCCTCGCCCCCACACCGCCACGTCTCATCCAAGGAGTGAGAAAAAGCAGCCAAAAGGCGAGGTCAAGCGCGGTGCCGACCTCCGCCAAAAGGTATCCTTGCCACCTTGCAATGACATATTTAATGTCAACCAAATGAATTGAGTTTAGGCGTGGGCCATCTCACGGGAGACATGATACGATGAATGCCGGAACACTCCACCGCCGCCTGTTCCTTGCGATGGCCGCAGCCAGCGCCATGGCCGTTTCGCTGGCGGGCTGCTCCGGCGGCAAGTCCGGCAACTCGGTGGAGATCACCAATGTCTCCTACGATCCGACCCGCGAACTCTATCAAGCCGTGAACCCCGCTTTCGCGGCTTACTGGAAGAAGAAGTCAGGCCAGGACGTGACCTTCCGCATGAGCCACGGCGGATCGGGCAAGCAGAGCCGCGCGATCATCGACGGGCTGGAAGCCGACGTCGCCACGCTGGCGCTCGCCTATGACATCGACGTGATCGCCGACAAGGCCAAGCTGCTCCCGGCGGACTGGCAGAAGGCCCTGCCCGACAACAGCGCGCCTTACACCTCGACCATCGTGTTCCTCGTCCGCAAGGGCAATCCCAAGGGCATTCGCGACTGGAACGACCTGGTGAAGCCGGGCGTGCAGGTGATCACCCCCAACCCCAAGACGAGCGGCGGCGCGCGCTGGAACTTCCTGGCGGCCTGGGCCTACGGCCGCAAGGCGGGAGGCTCCGACGCGGCGGCTGAGACTTACGTGAAGCGCCTCTTTGCGCAAGTTCCGGTGCTCGATAGCGGCGCGCGCGGCGCCACCACGACCTTCGTGGAACGCGGCATCGGCGACGTTCTCCTCGCCTGGGAGAACGAGGCGCTGCTGGCCGAGAAGAAGCTGGGCGCTGGCAAGTTCGAGATCGTCGTGCCTTCCATCTCGATCCTCGCGGAACCGCCGGTTGCGGTGGTGGCTGCGAACGCGAAGAAGCACGGCACCGAGGCGGTCTCCAAGGCCTATCTCGAATACCTCTACACGCCCGAGGCCCAGGTCGCGATCGCCCGCAATTTCTACCGTCCCAGCGATCCCAAGATCGCCGAGCAGTTCGCCAACCAGTTCCCGAAGCTGAACCTCACCACCATCGACGAGGATTTCGGCGGCTGGACGCGGGCGCAGAAGACCTACTTCGATGACGGCGGCGTATTCGACCGCATCTACGCCAAGAAATAACCCCGCGCTTCGCGCCAAGATCGAGCAGGCCACTGCAGATGCCATCCATGACGACGCGCAAGGCCGGTTGGCGTGCGCCCTCCGTTCTGCCGGGCTTCGGGCTGACCTTCGGGTTCAGTCTGGCCTGGCTCTCCCTGATCGTGCTGATCCCCCTCTCCATGCTGTTCATCAAGTCGGCCGGCATGGGCTGGCAGGCTTTCGTCGAAGTCGGCTTTTCCGAACGCGCGCTCACCGCCTATCGGCTGAGCTTCGGCACCGCCATCGCCGCAGCCTTCGTGAATGCCGTCTTCGGGCTGCTGGTCGCCTGGGTGCTGGTGCGCTACGCCTTCCCCGGCAAGCGCGTGATATCCGCCCTGGTCGACCTGCCTTTCGCCCTGCCCACGGCGGTCGCCGGCATCGCGCTGACGGCGCTCTATGCGCCCAGCGGCTGGATCGGCCAGTACCTTGATCCATTGGGCATCAAGGTGGCCTTCACCCCGATCGGCATCACCGTTGCGCTGGTCTTCATCGGCCTGCCCTTCGTGGTGCGCTCGGTCGAGCCGGTGCTGGCCGACCTTGGCAAGGACGTGGAGGAAGCCGCCGCCACGCTGGGCGCGAACCGCGCGCAGACTTTCGCGCGGGTGATCTTCCCGGCGATCCTGCCGGCGCTGTTCACCGGCTTCGCGCTGGCCTTCGCGCGCGGGGTGGGCGAGTATGGATCGGTGATCTTCATTTCCGGCAACATGCCGGGCCGAACCGAGATCGCGCCGCTGCTGATCGTCACGCAGCTCGAACAATACAACTACGACGGCGCCACCGCGATCGCCATGGTCATGATGCTGGTGTCCTTCGCCGTGCTGTTCACGCTGAACGCGCTCCAGTCCATCCGTCGCCGGAGGCTGGGCGCATGAAACGACACAACCCCGGCACCGAAAGCCGCACCGCGCAAGTCCTGCTGATAGGGCTGGCGCTCGCATTCCTGGCCTTCTTCCTGATGCTGCCGCTGATCGCCGTGTTCAGCGAGGCGTTGAAGCAGGGCTTCGGCCTGTTCCTGAGCGCCGTGACCAATCCGGACGCCTTCTCGGCCATCCGCCTCACCCTGATCATCGCGGCGATCAGCGTGCCGCTGAACATGGTCTTCGGCCTTGCCGCCAGCTGGGCCATCACCAAGTTCAGCTTCCCCGGCAAGAACCTGCTGCTGACGCTGATCGACCTGCCGTTCTCCGTCTCGCCCGTGGTGTCCGGCCTGATCTTTGTGCTCCTGTTCGGCGCGCAGGGACTGCTGGGACCGTGGCTTTCCGCACACGGCGTGAAGATCATCTTCGCGGTGCCGGGCATCATCCTGGCCACGGTCTTCATCACTTTCCCCTTCGTCGCGCGCGAGCTGATCCCGCTGATGATGGAGCAGGGCAAGGACGACGAGGAAGCGGCGGTGTCGCTGGGGGCCAGCGGCTGGCAGACGTTCTGGCACGTGACCCTACCGAACATCCGCTGGGGCCTGCTCTACGGCGTATTGCTCTGCAATGCCCGCGCCATGGGCGAGTTCGGCGCCGTCTCGGTCGTTTCCGGCCACATCCGGGGCGAGACCAACACCATGCCGCTGCATGTCGAGATCCTCTACAACGAATACGATTTCGTCGGCGCCTTCGCGGTGGCCTCGCTGCTCGCCGCCCTCGCGCTCGTCACGCTCGTCCTCAAGACCGTGCTCGAATGGCGCTTCGACCTTCACTCGGGAGCAAGACATTGATCCGCGTAGAAAACATCACCAAGCGCTTCGGCAACTACCCGGCGCTCCACGGCATCGACCTGGAAATCCAGCCGGGTGAGTTCATCGCCCTGCTCGGCCCGTCCGGCTCCGGCAAGACGACGCTGCTGCGCATCATCGCCGGCCTGGAATTCCAGGACGAAGGCCACGTCTACTTCAACGGTGACGACGTTTCGGACATTCCCGTCGGCAAGCGCAACGTGGGCTTCGTGTTCCAGCAATATGCGCTGTTCCGCCACATGACCGTGGCCGACAACATCGCCTTCGGCCTTACCGTGCGCAAGGCCAGGCTCCGTCCCTCGAAGGCCGAGATCAAGGCCCGCGCGCAGGAACTGCTGCGGGTGGTCCAGCTCGAAGGCCTGGGTGACCGCTATCCCGGCCAGCTCTCCGGCGGCCAGCGGCAGCGCGTGGCGCTCGCCCGCGCGCTCGCGATCGAGCCCGGCCTGCTCCTGCTGGACGAACCCTTCGGCGCGCTCGACGCCAAGGTCCGCAAGGACTTGCGCCGCTGGCTGCGCGACCTGCACAAGCAGATGGGGCTGACCTCGATCTTCGTCACCCACGACCAGGAAGAGGCACTGGAACTGGCCGACCGCGTGGTGGTGATGGACCATGGCCGCATCGACCAGATCGGCACCCCGGAACAGGTCTACATGGAGCCGGCCACGGCCTTCGTGTCTCACTTCGTGGGCGAGACCAACCGCCTGCCGGACGGCCGCCACATCCGCCCGCACGACTTCGAGATCGCGACGGAAGCGCAGGGATCGGGGCAGGATCGCCTGATCGTGGACAACGTCTTCCGCAAGGGCGGCGCATGGCGCGTGGAAGGCCGGCTTCCGGACGGCGAGACGATCATCGAGATCGACGTCGATTCCCACCAGGCTCCGCCTGCCGTCGGCGAAACCGTCATCATCGCCGCGAGGCGAGCCCGCACCTTCTCCAGCGCCGGAGACCAGTGATGACCCAGGATATTCCACCCGCCCTCCGCAACCTGGAGGAAAGCCTCGCCAAGGTTCGCGAAGCGCTTCAGGACCTGCGCTACGGCCAAATTTCGCTGACCGTGCATGACGGCCGCGTGGTGCAGATCGACGTCACCGAGAAGAAGCGGTTCTAAGCGCCCGTTATACGTCGTCCCGGACTTGATCCGGGACCGCTGGCCGTGACCAGCCCAACTCCCGGCAGGGCGCTTTTTCGCGAGCTATCGCCTAAAGACTTGCCAGCGGTCCCGGATCAAGTCCGGGACGACGGCCTTTCTTCCTCTTCCTCTTCCTCTTCCTCTTCCTCTTCCTCTCGCCCCGCCCCCGAGCCCCCAACATGAATCTTTTGTAACCTTGCCTCCACGCCGGCTCCATGCCGCCAGGGCTAGAACGGCCCTGCGGCTCGGGAACCGAATGTGACATTCGCACCCTCGTCATTGCCTCCGGTTTCCGGGCCGTACCTTCCGAATGACCAATGAGTCTCCGGGCGGCGTCCCCCACGTCGCCCGGAAACTTCGTGAGGCGCGCCGTGGCAGCTCCCGTTTTCTTCGATCCCACCGGAAACCGGCGCGTCCGGGTCCGCCGCCTGTCGTTCCTGGCGCTGCTGCTGGCGATCGCCGCCTGCGCCGTCTTCGCGACCACCGTCGCCAGCGTACCCGCGCCCCCGCCCCTGCCGATCGCCTACGAGCACGCCTCGCCGCTGCCGTTCCGCGCGCAGATCGGCCATCTGACGCGGCGCGCGCGGAAACTGCTTTTCGGCAAACCGGTGGTACCTGCTCCCGCACCCGGTGTCCGGCCGATCACCGTCGGCTTCTACACGCCCTGGAGCGACGACAGCGCAACGTCGCTGGAGCGCCATATCGACCGGCTGGACTGGGTCGCCCCTGCCACCTTGTCGGTGGACCGGAACGGCGCGCTCAAGGTGGAGGACGATGCCCGGCTCGACCACCTGCTGGCCACGGCCCTGCACCGCCCGCTTGTGGTACCGGTGCTGCAAAACACCGTCGAGGGCGACTGGCAAGGCGCGGCCACCGCCGCGCAACTCGCCGATCACACCCGCCGCCGTACGCTGGAAGGGCAGGTTGCCGCCTATCTCGACAAGACCGGTTACGCCGGCGTCATGGTAGATTTCGAGACCATGCCCGGCGCCAGCCTGCCGAACCTGCGCCTGTTCCTGAGCGAGCTTCGAACGCAGCTCTCGCCGAAACACCGCATCGTCTCGGTCACCATGCCGATCGACAACCCCGACTGGTCCACCCGCTCCTTCGCCGCGGTGGCCGACCGGCTGGTGCTGATGGCCTACGACGAGCACTGGCAGGGCGGCACCCCCGGTCCGATCGCCTCGAACCCCTGGTTCGCCCAGAAGCTTGCCCATGCGCTGACAGGCCTGCCTCGCGGCAAGGCGATCGTCGCGCTGGGCGAGTATGCCTACAACTGGCACGACGGCAAGGCCGACAGCAGGACCGTCGAGGAAGCCTGGCTCGACGCGCACGACAGCGGCGCCACCCCGCAGTACGACCGGCCCAGCGGCAATTCCGGCTATTCCTACGAGGAGCAGGGCCACCGCCACGACGTCTGGATGCTGGACGCGGCGGCAAGCTGGAACCAGATGCGGATCCTGTCGCGCCTCGGCGTGGGCGACATTGCGCTCTGGCGCCTCGGCTCCGAAGACCCCGGCTTCTGGAACACGCTCAAGGCGTGGCGAACCCAAGCCCGGCCCAACCTGACCCATCTGGTGCAAGCCTCCAACGTCGATGTGGAGGGCCAGGGCGAGATCCTCGACGTAACCGCCACCCCGCAAGACGGCAGCCGGGCGATCGCCTTCGACCCGACCACCGGCATGGTCGCCTCGGAGCAGTATGACCGCCTGCCCACGCCCTATGTCGTGCACCGCACCGGCGCGCTGGCGAAGAAGCTGGCACTGACTTTCGACGACGGCCCCGACCCGACCTGGACCCCGCGCATCCTCTCGATACTCGAACAATACCATGTGCCGGGCACTTTCTTCATGGTCGGCGAAAATGCGCTTACCAACCGCGATCTCGTCAAGCGCATCGCCGATGACGGCGACGAGATCGGCAACCACAGCTACACCCACCCGAACATGGCGGAGGAGGCCGCCACCGGCATCGGCCTGGAACTCAACGCCACCCAGCGCCTGATCGAGGCCACCACCGGGCACTCGATCCGCCTGTTCCGCGCGCCCTACTTCGGAGACGCCGAGCCGACCACCGCGGACGAACTCGTCCCCGCCGCCATTGCCCGGCAACACGGCTACACCGTCGTCGGCCTCCATGTGGATCCGGACGACTGGAAGCGCCCCGGCGTCCAGCACATCATCGACAGCACGATCGCGCAGGTGGAATCGGCCACCGCCGACCGCTCCGAAAACGTCATCCTGCTGCACGACGGCGGCGGCGATCGTTCGCAGACCGTGGCCGCGCTGCCCGTGATCATCGAGCGGCTGCAGCAGGACGGCTATACCTTCGTGCCGGCTTCCACGCTCGCCGGTCTCTCGCACGACGCGGTGATGCCCAAGGTGGAAGGCGTGGACCTGGCCGCCGTGCGAGCCGACGTCGCCCTTTTCGCGGTACTGGCGGCGATCCTGGTGGCGCTCAACTGGACGTTCTTCTTCGCAATCTCGCTGGGCGTGCTGCGCTCGGTCGGCCTGGCCTCGCTCGCCAGCCTGCTGCGTCGTCCGCAGCCTGTGGCCGCGCCGCAGGACACGGTCGATCCGCTCGTCACCGTCATCATTCCCGCCTACAACGAGGCACGTGTGATCGAGGCTTCGGTGCGGCGCGTGCTCGAAAGCGACTACCGCCATCTCCAGATCATCGTGGCCGACGACGGATCGCAGGACCGGACGAGCGCCATCGTTGCCGAAGCATTCGCGGACGATGCCCATGTCGAACTGCTCACCCTCGTGAACGGCGGCAAGGCCGCCGCACTCAACCGCGCCCTGCAGGATGCGCGCGGCACCGTGATCGTGGCGCTCGATGCCGACACCCAGTTCGAGGCCGAAACCATCTCGCGGCTGGTGCGCTGGTTCACCGATCCTGGCATCGGAGCGGTGGCGGGCAATGCCAAAGTGGGCAACCGCGTGAACCTCGTCACCCGCTGGCAGGGCGTGGAATATGTCACCGCGCAGAACCTGGAACGCCGCGCGCTCACCCGGCTGGACGCGATCATGGTCGTGCCCGGCGCGGTCGGCGCCTGGCGCCGCGAAGCACTCGACGATGTCGGCGGCTATCCCGAGGACACCCTGGCGGAGGACCAGGATCTCACCATCGCCATCCAGCGCAAGGGCTGGAAGATCGCCTACGACGAGGACGCGGTCGCCTGGACCGAAGCGCCCGAGAGCTTCCGCGCGCTGTCCCGGCAGCGCTTCCGCTGGTCGTTCGGCACGCTC
Source organism: Novosphingobium sp. ZW T3_23 (assembly GCF_044987305.1). NCBI lineage: Bacteria > Pseudomonadati > Pseudomonadota > Alphaproteobacteria > Sphingomonadales > Sphingomonadaceae > Novosphingobium > Novosphingobium sp. ZW T3_23. The sequence continues at coordinate 59,857 of NZ_JBJDRF010000022.1, read as the reverse complement.
CAATGCCTGTGGAAGCATCGCGGCGTCCTGGCGAAGGGACGTCCCTCCGGCCTTGCCTTCATCGGCATGCCCCAGGCCTGGCTGTTCCAGATCGTCTTCGCGGTCATCTCACCCGCGATCGACTTGGCCCTGCTGATTTCCATCGCGGGCACGGCCCTGCGCGTCTCGCAACACGGCTGGGCGCAAACCCAGACCGACGTGCTGCGCATGGGCGCCTATTGGCTGACCTTCACCCTTGTGGACCTCGCCTGCGGCTGGATCGCCTATCGCCTCGACACCCGCCGCGAGCGTTTCCGCCCGCTGCTGCTACTGGCCCAGCGCTTCGTCTATCGCCAGCTCATGTACAGCGTAGTGATCCGCGCCGTCAGCGCCGCCTTTGCCGGTAAGGGCATCGGCTGGGGCAAACTGGAACGCACCGGCCGTGTCAACACTGCCCCGGTTCAGCGCGCAATAGCAGAGCAACCGGAACTGGAAAGCGCTTAGGAAAGATCCGCCGTGTGCTTCGTTCCGTCTGCTGATGTCATTCCAGCGCAGGAATGCGGATAAGCCGCCGGTCGCGTCGTCCCGGACTTGATCCGGGACCACTAGGTATTCTTGAGGCGAGAGCTTGCGATGGGCCACTGCTGCGTTGCGCTGCTTTCAGGCTTCGAGTGGCCTTGCCTGCAGTCCCGGATCAAGTCCGGGACGACGACAATATGCGGACAATACGCGAGGATCCAATGGGGCGGAAAAGGCCGCTTTCATCGCGCTAATGCCGAAAGCCACCGACCTCTTCACAATCAAGCTTCTTATCCGAGATGCCGAGAATGGCGGATTGGAGACTTCCCGAGTGTGAACGCAGAAACTAGCGACTTAGCAAGGTCGCACCCGGCTCCTACCTGCCTCAAGATTTGAATTGCCCGGAACCACTTTCACGCGTTTGTTGCCGCCAAGTTGGCGTAGTTGTTGCGGGGTGGCGATCTCACAGATGCGGCCCCCGTCCTGTCCGTTGCCGTATCCTTCAAGCAGGTAGACCGCAGCGCCGTTGTCGCGACGATAAAACCCGTTAGGCCAGCTACAACCGCCAGTGTTTCTGCCGTTCAAGCGCAGGCGGTCCACTATCCTTACATCTTTGAAGCTGCCGAGCATGTTCATTTGCGCTTCGTTCTGGACGCCGCAGTAGCGATTTCGCTCATATTGATAATAGACGGTGCGATCCCGCTTCTCGCGGTAAAATCCCTCGGCCCCGGCTGGACGGTTCCCGTAACCATTGCTGCTATACTGTGCCACGGCCGGAACGGCACATGCAGCAAACGATGCAATCGCGGCGAGAACGGTCACTCTGCGCATGATATTTGCTCCCTGGAACCCCGACGCAGACTGGCATCCGGGAGCAGCACGGTCAACCTGGAGTCCGCTCCAGAGGACCGGGTAGATCTCAGCAGCCAATCGGCATCATCCCCGGCTGAGCAACATCCTCACTTCCAGCCCGCCGTCCGGCGCGTCGGCCAGTTCGATCCGGCCGCCGTGGAGTTTCGCCACCGCTTCCGCCAGCGCCAGGCCCAGCCCGGATCCCGCCGTCGCCCGTGTCGGATCGAGGCGGCCGAAGCGTTGCAGTGCTGCTTCGCGCCGGGTTTCGGGAATGCCCGGACCGTTGTCCCGCACGCCCAGCACCACATTTTCGTCCCGAGTTTCCGCGCACAACACGATCGCGCTGCCGCCGGTCGCGTACTTGACCGCATTGTCGACGAGGTTGCCCAAAGCCTGCCCCATCAACTCGCGATGAAACGGCAGCGACAGGCCTTGCGGTGCTTCGGCGGTCAAGGCAAAGCCCTGCTCTTCGGCGTAAGGCTCGTAGAGCGTGGCAAGGTCTTCGAGGAACGGCGCCAACGCGGTTTCCTCGAACCCGTCGCGCCCGATCCCCGCCTCCGCGCGGCCGATCTGAAGCGCGGTGGTGAGGATGCGGGTGAGCGTATCCGCCTCGGTCAGCGCGCGCTGCATGGCGGCCTCGCCCGCCGGATCGGAGGCTTCCCGCGCCGCCTGCTCCAGTGCCGAACGCAGCCGCGTGACCGGCGATCGCAGGTCGTGCGCCAGCCCTTCGGCCACCACCCTGAGTTCGCCCACCAGCGTCTCGATCCGCGCGAGCATGGCGTTGATCTCGCCCGCGAGTTCATCGAAGGCATCGCCGGAACCGTCGAGCGGCACCCGTGCGTCGAGAACGCCGCTGCCCACCCGGTGCGCGGTCTGCGCCATGTCATGGACACGCTGGCCGACCAGGCGCGACGTGAGGACCGCCACCAGCATCGTCAACGGCAGCGCCAGCAGCAGGGCCGCGAGCAGCGCTTGTTCGAAACTGCGCTGGAGCTTGAGGTCGCGCCCGATCTCGATCCCCGCAAGCAGGGTGGATCCGTCCGCAAGACGCGTTTGCGACAGGGCCATGGTCTGCGGCCGAGAGCTGTCGCTGCGGTAGAGCACCGTCTCGAACAGGCTTCCACCCCCCGCGTCAGGCGGGGGCAGTGCCGAGAGGTTTCCCGCCAGCGCCCGCCCCTCGCGGTCGGCCAGCAGCAACACCGGAGCCCGGCGCCCCTCGCTTCGCAGTCGCCGCTCGATATTCGCCCGCAGTGCGATGCTCCCTCCGTCCTGCCAGGTGTCCAACAGGTCGTCACGCAGTTCCTCCACCAGCGCGCGCTGTTCGTCCCGCACGCTCTGCTGGCCGGCGATCCATACGAACGTCAGCACCCCGCCCGTGGCGACAAGCTGGAACAGCACCACCGGCACGAACAGCCGGAACGTCGTAGACCGCAGGAATCGCGAAAGCCGCGCGCCTGCCCGCACTCCAATCCTCAAGCGGCGAGCCCCAGCCGATAGCCTGCCCCGCGCACCGTATGCAGCAGGGGGGCGGCGCCCTCCTCGTCGAGCTTGCGGCGCAGGCGGCTGACATGGACGTCGATGACGTTGGTGCCGGGATCGAAGTGGTAGTCCCACACGGCTTCCAGCAGCATGGTGCGCGTCACCACTTCATCGACATGGCGCAGGAAGTATTCGAGCAGTCGGAACTCGCGCGGCTGGAGGTCGATGGTGCGGCCGCCCCGCCGCACCTTGCGGGCGAGCAGGTCCATGTCCAGATCGCCGCAGGAAAGCCGCGTCTCCACCGCGGCCTGCCCGCCGCCGCGCTTCACCAGCAGGCGCACGCGGGCGAGCAGTTCCGCGAAGGCGAAAGGCTTCGTCAGGTAATCGTCGGCGCCGGAAGTAAGCCCGGCCACGCGATCCTCGGTCGATGCCAGCGCGGACAGCACGAGCACCGGCGTTTCGATACCGCCCGCCCGCAGCGCGCCCAGCACCGACATGCCGTCCATCTGCGGGATCATGCGGTCCAGCACGATGGCATCGTAACTGCCGTCGCTGGCCAGGAACAGCGCATCGCGCCCCGTGGCGGCACGATCGACCACGAAGCCTTCCTCGACCATGCCCTTGGCGATGTAGCTGGCCGTGGCCTCGTCATCCTCGACCACCAGCAACTTGTGACCCATCGTTCAGCCCGGCCTTTCACATCGCTTCACGGCCTTGTCAGGCCCGGCCCACGGGCGAGGTCGATCGTCCGGACCGCGCCTCGGTGAACCACCGTCAGGTGAATAGGGCCTTGTCCGCGCCCAGACAACTCTTCCGCAAGCGCCCGAAGGCTCGGCGGCTCGGCGCCGTCCGCGCTCCTGATCAGGTCGCCCACCGCCAGCCCGGCCTTCTCTGCGGAACCACGAGATCGCACGCTGGTAACGACCAGCCCGGACAGCCGTCCCGCCCCCGGCTCGGCAGTAAAATCGAGCACTTGCCGCCAATCCTCGCCAGACGGGTTCCCCTGCGGGGACGGATGGGCCCGGCCGATCAGGCCGAAGTGGCGCTGCGCCCAGATGTCGCCCCAGGTGAGCGCCCCGGTCACCGCCAGCAGCGCGCCCAGCATCGGCAACAGGCCCGGCAGCCGACGCTTGCGCTCATCCGCCTCAGTCATGCTCAAGCCTGATTTCTCCGCAGGAGGACGACTGAACGCACGGCGATGTTGGCAGGAGGGGAAAAACGGACATGAGGCGGCACGATCCAAGGCCGCAACACGAAGCTGCGGCAAGCTACACCCTTGCCGGCACTATCGCATCGGAGCGCCGCCAAGTCACATTAAGGAAAGTCCATCTTGGGTCCATCCGGAGGCAAGGTGGCGGAGCCCAGCATCGGCATCATGACAGGAGCAGTATTCCGCAGGCATCGCCCCGCCCGGTCGTTACGCCGGTCGGTAAGGGGGTCGACAAGGTTGTTCGCCGCCATCATCGCGGTGGCGGCGCTGATCGCAGTCTGGCTCGGTTGGCTGGGGGCGTGGAATAGCTCCCCCTTCGAGGATTTTCCCGCACATGGCGCCGTGCTCCGGACGGAAGCGGGCGGCCGCTACGCCGCCGTCCTGCTCTCCGGCGACATGGGCCTTCGCGCCGGGCTCGGCGGCGGGATCGCGCACCGTCTTGCCGATAACGGCATCGCCACGGTGGGCGTGAACTCGCTCAACTACTTCAAGGTGCGCCGCACGCCGGAAGAGGTTTCCGCCATGCTGGCGCAGGCCCTGCGACGTGCCATGGCGCTGGGCCATGCCGACCGCGTCGTCCTGCTGGGCCAGTCCTTCGGCTCCGACATGCTCCATGTCGGTCTGGAGCACCTGCCCGCAGACCTTCGCCGCCGGGTTGCGCTGGTCGTGCTGACCGTCCCCACCCGCACGGTGTTCCTGCGCGTCTCGCCGCTCGAATGGCTCGACGAAACCCCGCCCGATGCCCCTGCGATCGCCAGCGCCCGCAAGCTGGACTGGGTGCCGGTGGTCTGCATTCGCGGCCACGACGAGCCGGACAGCCTCTGCCCGCTCCTGCACCTGCCGCGCCTCACCCGCATCGTCCTGCCCGGCGACCATTACCTGGACAAGGACGCCGACCGGCTGTTCGCCGCGATCCGGGGCGCCATCATCCATCACGCCATCCCCCGACCAGAGCCTCTGACATGACCCGTTCCCCCGCGCGCCTGGCAATGCTGCCGCTGCTGATCGGCGCGCTTGCCGCCGCCGCTCCGGCCCAACCGGCCAGTACCTTCCCCGCCAGCCCCTTCGGTCGCTGGCTCAATCCAAGGGGGCAAGTGGAAGTCTCGATCGCCCCCTGCGGCACGATGCTCTGCGGCACGGTGACCTGGGTAGGCGGCCAGGCCGTGACCGACGCCGCTGACGCCGGCGTCGAGCATCTCGTGGGCACGCAGTTGCTGCGCCAATATCACCGCGAGGGCAACGGCGCCTGGCAAGGCGAGGTCTACGTGCCGGACATGGGCGAGAGCTTCTTCTCCCGCATCCGCCAGACCGATCCGGGCCATCTGAAGATCAGCGGCTGCATTCTCCACGGCCTGATCTGCAAGTCGCAGACGTGGACGCGCCGCTCATGAACCCGGCACTGACAACGCCGATCGCCCGCCTCAAGCCGCTGGCCCGCAGGCTGGCAGTTCCGGCGAAACTCGGCCTTGCGGCGCTTGTGCTGGCGCTCGCAGCGCTTTGCCTGCACCGGCTGGCGATATCCGTGAACATGGAGGCCCTGGCCCGCACGGCCGGCGAGATCCCGTGCTGGCGTCTCGCCGTCGCCTTGGGCCTGACAATGGCCAGCTACCTGCTGCTGACGATCTACGACGTCATGGCCCTGCGCGCCATCGAACGGCCGCAACCCTACAGGACCGCCGCGCTCGCCTCGTTCACCAGCTATACCTTCAGCCACAACCTGGGCTTCGGCATCCTGACCGGCGGCGCCGCGCGGCTGCGGATCTACGGCGCCAAGGGGCTGACCGCAGGCGAAGTGGCGCGTGTCACCGGCATTGCCGGGGTGACGTTCTGGAGCGGCGTCCTCGTTTCCGCCGCGCTCGCCCTGCTGCTTCACCGCCGCCCGCTGGCCGTGGCCGATCACGTCTTTTCCATCGGCGCCCAGCATGCCGCAGGCGCTCTGCTGGTGGCCGTGCTCGGCGCGGTAGCGCTCATCGCCTCACACGGGCTTGGGCGCGGGCTTGGGCGCGGGCCTGGCCCCGGCCCCAAAGCGATGGCCGGCATGACGCTGGTGGCGCTGGCGGACATCGCCGCCGCCTGCGGGACGCTCTACGTCCTCCTCCCCCACGCGCCGATCGCGCTCTATCCGCCGCTGCTGCTGGCCTATGTGCTGGCCATCGTGGTCGCGCTGATCAGCCACGTTCCCGGCGGCCTCGGCGTGTTCGAAGCGACCGTCATCGCCCTGTGCCCGCAGATTCCGGCCGGAGAACTGGTGGCCGCCCTGCTCGTCTACCGCATCGTCTACTACCTCCTGCCGCTGGCGCTGGCGACGATCCTGTTCCTGCGCCATGAGCATGCCCGCTGGCGCCGACCGGCCGCACTGGCGCTGAAGGCGGGCGAGACGATGATGATCAGTCTCGCTCCACGCGCGATCGCCCTGCTGGTGTTCCTGGGCGGCGGCATCCTGCTGCTGTCCGGCGCCACGCCTGCCCTGCCCGAACGCATGGCGGACATTCGCGGGCTGGTGCCGCTGCCCTTCGTCGAAGCATCCCAGATCGCCGCAAGCCTGGTCGGCACGCTGCTGCTGCTGCTCGCGCCCGCGCTCTACCGCCGCCTCGATGCCGCCTTCCTGCTGACCCGCGCGCTGCTGCTGGCCGGTGCCGCCTTCTCGCTGGCCAAGGGGCTCGACTGGGAGGAAGCGCTGACCCTGCTGGCGGTCGCCGCGATGTTGCAGGCGGCGCGCAAGGGATTCTGGCGCCGCACGGCGCTTACCGGCGACGTGATGAGCGCCAACTGGATCCTGGCCATGGTCGCCACCGTCGCGCTCGTCATCGTGATCGGCTACTTCGCCCAAAGGTTCCCGGCCTATGGTGGCAGTCTGTGGTGGAAGTTCGCCTGGTCGGGAGACGCCTCGCGCTATCTGCGCACGAGTTTTGCCGTGGCGGTGCTGATGGGAGCCGCCATCCTGCTGGCGTTCCTGCGTCCCTGCCGCCGCGTGGCCCTGCCCGACGAGCAGGCGCCGGACGTGGAGGCCGCGCTTCGCCGCGCCACCCGCTCGGAAGCGATGCTGGCGCTTACCGGCGACAAGCTGTTCCTTGCCGGTCCCGACAATCGCTCGATGCTGATGTACCAGGTCCGAAGTCATTCCTGGATCGTCATGGGCGATCCGGTGGGAGACCCCGCCGACTGGCCCGAACTGCTCTGGCGACTGCGCGAACGGGCAGACGCCAACCAGGGGCGCGTCCTGCTCTATCAGGTGACCCCCGAAGTCCTGCCCATCGCCATCGACATGGGCCTGCAACTGATGAAATACGGCGAGGAAGCGCGGGTAGATCTCTCCCGCTTCGGCCTGGAAGGCCCCACGGCCCGGCCCTTGCGCCACGCCCTGCGCCGGGCCGAACGGGAAGGCGCCGAATTCGCCATCGTCGCCGCCTCCCGCGTGCCTTCCCTGCTTGCGGAACTGCGCTCCGTCTCCGACGAATGGCTGCACGCCAAGGGACAGCGCGAAAAGGCATTCAGCGTCGGTCGTTTCGAAGAGGACTACATCGCCCGCTGCGATATGGCCGTGGTCCGCTGCGAGGGGCGGATCGTCGCTTTCGCCAATCTCTGGAAGACCGCGGGACGCGAGGAGCTTTCGGTGGACCTGATGCGTCACCGCGCCGAAGTGCCCTATGGCTGCATGGACTTCCTGTTCACGCGGCTCATGCTCTGGGGCGCGCAGGAAGGCTATGCGTGGTTCAACTTGGGCCTTGCGCCGCTTTCCGGCATCGAGGCGCGACGCCTTGCGCCAACCTGGGCGCGCGCGGCGGGGATGCTGTTTCGTCATGGGGAAGCGTTCTACGGCTTCGAGGGCCTGCGCAACTACAAGGAGAAGTTCGCGCCGCGCTGGGAGCCGCGCTACATCGCCTGCAACGGCGGCATGGCGACCGGCCGGGCCCTGCTGGATCTTCAGTCGCTGATTTCCGATGCCGGAGGGAAAGGCAAAAGCCGGAGATGGACGGACGGGAGCACGGCGAAAATCGCCTGATAAGCCGACGCGCATCTGTCCACGCGGATCGCCCGGCGCTATCGTCCTTCAAAGCCGACCAGAAATCCGGAAACCACGCCTCGATGACCGTCATTGCCGCCCGCCTCTACCGCCAGGGCAAGCCAGCCGAGCCGGTATCGCTCGAAAGCTGTCCCCCGATTCCCGACCATGCCCGGGGTGAGAGCGAGGACTTCGTGTGGATCGGCCTGCACGAACCGACCGAGGCGGAACTTCACTCCGTGCAGAAGACCTACGGCCTCCATCCGCTGGCGGTGGAAGACGCGCAGAAGGCCCACCAGTTGCCCAAGGTGGACATCTACGGCGACCAGCTCTTCGTGGTCGCCCGCACCGCGCATCTGGAAGGGGACGAGATCGTCTACGGCGAAACCTCGGTGTTCGTCGGCAAGCACCACGTCATTTCGGTGCGCCATGGTTCGGCGCGCGCGCACACCGAACTGCGTGCGCAGCTCGAAGCCGCGCCGACGCTGCTGTCCAACGGCGTGGATTATGTGCTCCACGCCATCCTGGACTTCATCGTCGACGGCTATCTGCCGATCGTGGAAACCATCGAGGAGAACGTCCTGGAAATCGAGAAGCGCGCGCTGGACGCGTTCCTCGATCGGAACGACGTGATGCGCCTGTTCGCGCTGCGCCGCGAACTGATCCGTTTCCAGCGCGTACTGGCTCCCATGGCCGAAGTGTGCAGCAAGCTCGTGCACCTGGACATGCCGTTCCTGGACGCGGCGGTGCGGCCTTACTTCAAGGACGTGTACGACCATGTGCGCCGCGTGGATTCGATGGTCGCCAGCTTGCGCGAAGTCCTCACCACGGTGTTCGAAGTCAGCCACCTGCTGGAATCGCAGCGGCAAGGCACGATCACGCGGCAACTCGCCGCCTGGGCCGCGATCCTGGCGGTGCCCACCGCCATCGCCGGCATCTACGGCATGAACTTCCAGTTCATGCCCGAACTGCAATGGCGCTTCGGCTATTTCGCGGTGCTGGGAGTGATCGCGGTTCTTTGCTGCACGCTCTATGTCTGGTTCCGACATACAAGGTGGCTGTGACGAAACCCCCGAGGACACTCGTTTCACTTATCGTCTGTGGCCCAATCCAAACCGTCATCCTGAACTCGTTTCAGGATCCATTTCTCGCCACAACCCGCTGCTGATGGTTAAAAATGTATCCTGAAACAAGTTCAGGATGACGACGGTATAAAGGCGAGCGGCAGGCCGTACTCGCCATGCAGGGAAAAGCCGCGGGCTCCCGATGGGCGCCCGCGGCTTTTCTGATTACGACCGTGCTCGCTTACGAGGTGCTACCCGTCGTCGAGCTACCCGTCGTTGAGCCGAGGGTGCTGGACGATCCAGTCGTGGAAGCCGTACCGGTCCGCGTCGTGCTGGAAAGCGAAGCGCCCTGGCCGGTGTCGGTCCAGTTCGTGCCGCCGGTCACGCGCAGGTTGTTCTGGACGTGCTTCACACCCGAGACATCCTCTGCGACATCCTCGGCGCGGCGCTTGGCGTTGCGGCTGCCGACACTGCCTTCCAGCGTCACTTCGCCGTCCTTGGCGACGACGCGGATATTGGTGGCATCCACGCGCCAGTCCTGCGTCAGGCGATCGTTCACGTCCTCGCGGATGCGTTCGTCCGAACGGGTATAGTCGGAAGGACCGCGACCGCGATGGTCCTGCTCGCGGCGGCGTGCCGCATCCTCGTCGCCGAACCAGCTGGCGATCTCGTCACCGGCGCGCTCGAAGAAGCCGCGATTCTCGCCATATTCGCGCCAATCACCGTAATCGCGCGGATTGCGTGCGGTGCGGTCTTCGCTTGCTCTCGATCCGTAATAGCCACGGCCGAACGTGTCGAAAGTCGGGCGATAACTGAAGCTCGGGCTCAGCCCGCCACCACCGCCGCCACGCGGCGCGAAGAAATCGCGGCCGCCGTAATCCTCGCTGGTGAAGCTGGAGAAGTCGTTGCCGCCGCTCGCGTCGTATTCGCGGCTTGGATAGGCGCCGCGATCGCCCGAGAAGCGGTAGGACTGTTCCCGATCGCGGTTCTGGTAGTCGTCACCGTAGCGCTGCTCGCGATAACCGCGTCCGCGTCCATAGCGGCCACCTTCACGATAGCCGGTCTCCCGATAGCCCGCTTCTTCGCGAGATCCGCCGCGATAGCGACCTTCGAAATCGCCGGACGATGTTTCAGGGCGGTTGCGGCCGCCATCGGAATACCGTGTCGACTGGTCGTCGTCATTGCCCCAGCCGCCGGTCTGGCGAGGCGACTCGCCCTGCCACTGATTGGCCTGGCGCGGCGAATCCCAGTCTGAATTCTCGCTGCGATAATCACCCGACTGCTGGCCGCCGAAGTTGGAATCACGCCGATTCATCGATGCTCTCCTTGATCTGTTCTGCTCATGCCGAGACCGGCCCCGGCCGGTACGCGGGGGCTCGCTCTGCATCGGCTACTAACGGAACGTCGCATGTCGGCCGGTTGATCCACTGCCGAACGCGCAAGGAATGGTTTTCATCGCAGGTGAGGGTTATCGGCCCTAGAACTGCATCCTGACCTGAAGGCCCAGCGCCAGGGCATTGGGCGTCGAGCGGAAGCGGAAAGCACCCGGATCGACGATGTATTGAATGTCCGGCCGAAGCACCAACCAGCGGTTGGCCTGAAAGCCGTAGCTCAGTTCGATCGCCGTCTCACCCGCCGGCAGCGAGGCGTAGGCCCCGGGCACCGGCGCGATGCCGACATTAGCGCGCCGTAAACGCGGATCGACCACGGCATGGGTGAAGCCCAGACCGATCGTATCGGCATCGCGCCCCCTGAACGTGCCGGTCTTGACCAGACCTCCCGCGTACCAGCGCGTGATCTGGGCGGATATCTGGGGATTGGCGGTGAACTGCCCGAAGACCGACAGGCCCCGGCCGCCCATGCCTTCGCGCAGGATCATCTGGTCCGCCAGGATGTAGAAGCCGTATCGCCCCTTGACGGTACCACCCCCGCCCTGCCGCTCCACGCGCGAGGTATCGTAGTAGACGCCGACCTTGTAGTGCCCCGGAAGCGCCCCATTGCCCTTGGCGGTGCCCGGATCGTACTCGACTTCCAGCGGCAGGACCACGCCGGTGGTGCCGCCCGCGAACGGATCCCAGGCATTGTCCTCGTCGTTCAGGCGCGGGTTCACCTGGTAGACGCCGGTGCGCAGCGTCACGTCCGGACGCAGCTTGTAACGCACCGCCGCACCCCAGCGGGCATTGGGATAGTTGTACCAGCCACTGTCTCCCGACATCGAGAGCGGGTGGGCGCAGAAGGCGGCGTTCACGAAATTGCAGCCGATCGGCATGCCGCCCAGGTCGTTGCCCATCGCGAAATAACCCAGCCGCAAGTTGAGCCTGCCGCTCATGAGGTTCTGCTCCACGCTGGCCTCGGTCAGGCGCGCATAGTAGCCGCCTGCGGCTTCCTGGATCGGCAGGCGGTTGCCCACGAAGTCGGACGACAGGCCCACGCCGCGCCGGTCGTTGACGGTCACATGGACGATGCCGCCCTTCCACCCGGCCAAGCGCTCCATGTCGAAGTCCGCCCCCAGGCGCACCTGCTGGACGTAAGTGGTTCCGCGCCGCTCCCCGCCGTCCACCGCCGAGAAAGTCTCCGAGACGTAGTCGCCGCGGAAAGTCACGCCCGCCTGCTTGAGATCGCTGCGCAGGCCGCCCCAATCGCCCGTCAGCGTCTCCCGTTCGGCCGGAGGGCCGGGAACGGAGGGCTGGGCGGCGGCGGCAGGCGGTTGAACGGCTTCTTCAGCCTGCGCGGAACCGGCCCCAAACGGGGCGGCGATCAGCAGGCCGCAGCCCGTCATGTGGGCGATCAAGCCGGCGATGGATCGATTCATGATGCGGTTACGTCGGGCCAAGGCCCCCTCCTTCCCGCCGTCGTCCCGACGCGGGCTGTTCTATCCGGGATGTGAAGGGGGCGGCTGCGCGCCGCCCCCAAGGCCGTCACGGCAGCTTGTAAGCGATCACATAGTCGCCGCGATCGGGCGACTGGCGCGCGCCGCCGGCGGTGATCACCACATATTGCTTGCCGGTCTTCGGCGACTTGTAGCTCATCGGGCCGCCCTGGCTGCCCACCGGCAAGCGGGCCTTCCAGACTTCCTTGCCGTTCGCGGAGTTGAACGCGCGCAAGTAGTAGTCCTGGGTGCCGGCGATGAAGACCAACCCGCCCTGCGTCACCAGCGTACCGCCCAGCGTCGGCAGGCCGATCGGGATCGGCAGCCCCATCTTCACGCCCATCGGGCCGGTATCGCTCACGGTGCCGACCGGTACCTGCCACTTGACCTTGCGCGTCTTCATGTCGATCGCGGTGAGAGTGCCGAACGGCGGCGCCTGGCAGGGAACGCCCAGGGCGGAAAGGAAGCGATCCTTCACCACCGAATAGGGCGTGCCTTTCAGCGGCACGCTGCCCATGCCGGTGTTCACCGCCTCGCCGCCGCTAGAGGCCAAGGCCTTCTGCTCATGGCTCTGGGCCACCATCTTCACCCAGAGCCCCAGGCGCATGTCGTTGGCGAAGATCGTGCCGCTGGTGGGGTCGATCGAAAGCCCGCCCCAGTTCATGCCGCCCAGCGATCCCGGAAAGCTCAGCGACTTGTCGGTGCCGGGCGCGGTATAGAGGCCTTCGTAGCGCATGCCCTTGAAAGCGATGCGGCACAGGAGCTGGTCGAACGGCGTGGCGCCCCACATGTCGGCCTCGGTAAGCGGACCGACGCCGATCTGCGGCATGCCCACCGATTTCGGCTGCGTCGGCGCGTAGGGCTCGTTCGCGATGTCGGCGGGCTTGACCCTGACGTTTGCCACTTCCGTCAGCGGTCGGCCGCTCGCACGATCGAGCACGTAGAGCTGGCCGGCCTTGGTGCCGAACACGAGCGCTGGCACGGTCCTGCCGTCCTTCGCCGCGAAATCCAGGAATGTCGGCTGCATCGGCACGTCGAAGTCCCACAAGTCGTTGTGGACGGTCTGGAAGTGCCACTTCTCCTTGCCGGTGGTGGCATCGAGCGCGAGCATCGAAGCGCCGTACTTGTGATCGAGCGGGGTCCGGGGAACGCCGTAGAGATCCACCGAGGAACTGCCCACCGGCATGAACACCGTATTGGACGCCGGATCGTAGGACATCGCCGCCCAGACGTTGGGCGTGGAGCGGGTATAGGTGCGGCCCTCGGGCGGCATGCCGGTGATCGCGGGATTGCCGGGATCGAAGGCCCAACGCAGCTTGCCGGTGACCACGTCGTAGCCCCGCATCACGCCGCCGGGCATGTCCACCTGCACGTTGTCCGCCACGCGGCCACCGACGACCACGGTGGTCCCCGCCAGAGTCGGCGCGGAGGTGAGCTGGTACTGCGGGTCCGGCGCGTCACCCAGGCCCGCCTTGAGATCCACCCGGCCGCCGTTGCCGAAGTCCGGGCAGAACTTGCCGGTCTGGGCGTCGAGCGCGATCAGCTCGGCATTGATGGTGTTCATCAGGATGCGGCGCTGGCACGGCGCGCCCTCGGGCACGGTGACGGCGGTCACGGGCGACGATCCGGCCATGTTCGGCTGCTGGAGCGGCGCCTTGGCATCGAAGTAGGCGAGGCCGCGGCAACGGTTCCAGACCGAGGCCCTGGCATCGATCCGCGCCTTCCACTTCTCGCGGCCGGTATCGGCGTCCAAAGCGATGACATTGTTATGCGGGGTACAGATATAGACGGTATCGCCCACCTGGAGCGGCGTGTTCTGGTCCTCGGCGCCGTTGCCGTCGCTCACCGCCACGTCGCCGGTGCGATAGGTCCAGGCGACCTGGAGGTTCTTCACATTGTCGCGCGTGATCTGGTCGAGGGCCACGAAGCGGCTGCCGCCGCTGGTGTTGCCGTAAGCCTCCCAGTTCTTCTGATCATGGGCGGGGTCGACGGGAACCAGCGCGCCTTCCTCGCCAGAGAAGGCGACGGTGGCATGGGGCACGAACATGCCCGCGAAACCGGCGGCCGAAGCCGCACCCACCACGGCGGCGGCCACGAGAGCGGGCTTCCACGCAGGCAGGCGTCCGGCGGATCGAAGCAGGAGGGGATAGGACAGCGCCACCACCGTCGCGCCGACGCCCATCGCCAGGAGGCGGGAAATCAGCGGCCAGAACGAAAGCCCCCCTTCCCACAGAGCCCAGGGAATCGTCAGCAGGAAGGTCGCTCCGAACAGCAGCGCGCCGATCGGGCGGCGGCGGGCAATCAGCGCGCCCGACACCAGCAGCGCCAGTCCTGCGAGGATGAAGTAGAAACTTCCCCCGAGGCTGATGAGCTTGACGCCGCCGATCGTGAAGAACAGCCCGGCGGCGAGGATGACCGCTCCCAACAGGAACAGCCATGCCCTGATCAGCAGACTCGCGTCTTTGTTCATGCCCCGCATGCGGCACCTCCTTGCTTGCATTGTCCTGCGGTCGGCAAAGACCGCGTATCTGTCATGACCATGCAGCGCCGAAGCGATGGAAAACCACCAGGACGCGCCCATCCGCCGCTATCTCGAACGAGAAGCAGGAACAGGGCGCGATCAATGCTTTACCGATAGAGAGGCTGCACGGATTACAAGCCTCGCGCATTGGCACTCTGCCCTGCCCCCGGCCAATTTGAATTACGCAAGGGCAATCGTTTATTGCTTTGTTATTTCTATACTATTCCAAACCATAAAGTTATGGAAGCCCATCATCGTGTTATATGTGCCCGCCTCCACGACCGAAAAGTGCAGGCGGTTATTGTCAACCGTTTGAGTTGACAATAACCGCCTGCCGTGCGAGCGAGCGTGCCATTCCCGCGCCCCTTGCAGGAAAGCCTGCGAAGGCCGAAATGGCGGGACATCCGGTCCGGTAACGAAAGTAAGCGAATGTCGAATTCTCCGCGCGCCAAGCGGTCGTGGCTTCCCGGTTTCGGAACGCAGGTCATGCTTGGCATGGTGTTCGGCCTTGTCGCGGGACTGGCCGTGCGGCAGCTTGGACCCGACAGCGCGCTGGCGGATGGCGCGACCGAGACGTTCCACACCATAGCGCAGATATTCGTCCAACTGCTTCGTACATTGGTGCCGCCGCTGGTGTTCACCGCCATCATCGCCTCGGTGGCCGCCCTGCGCGGGCTGGACAATGCCGTGAAACTGGTGGGACAGACCCTGCTGTGGTTCGCGATCACCGCACTCATCGCGGTGGTCATCGGCATCGCGCTGGGCCTGACCATACAGCCCGGCCTCCACGCCAACGTCGATGCCGGCGCGGCACAGGCGCCCAAGGCGGTGGGCGGCTGGCTGGACTTCCTCAAGGGCCTGGTCCCCGCCAACTACCTGGGCATTACCGCTTCGACCACGCTGGAGGCGGACGGCCCGGCAACCTCGGTGTCGTTCAACGTCCTCCAGATCATCATCGCCGCCGTTGCGGTAGGCGCGGCGGCGGTGCGCATCGGCGACAAGGCAGAAGCTTTCCTCGGCTTCATGACCTCGGCCAACCTCGTGCTGCGCCAGCTCCTGCGCTGGCTGATCGCGCTGACCCCGCTTGGCTCGGCGGCGCTGATCGCCAATGCCGTGGTGAGTTACGGCTGGGATGCGCTTTCGGCGCTCGGCGCCTTCGCGGGCGCGGTCTACATCGGCCTCGCCATCGTGCTGTTGGCGGTCTACCCGATCCTGCTGCTGCTCCACGGGATCAACCCGCTACGGTTCTTCTCGGTCGCCTGGCCGGCGATCCAGATCGGCTTCCTCTCCCGCTCGTCGGTCGGCACCATGCCGGTGACCGAGGAAGTGACCGAGCGCCTCGGCGTGCCGCGCTCCTATGCGGCATTCGCGGTGCCGCTGGGCTCCACCACCAAGATGGACGGCTGCGCCGCAATCTATCCCGCGATCTCGGCGATCTTCGTCGCCCAGTTCTATGGCGTGCCGCTTCAGCTTTCCGACTACGCGCTGATCGTCTTCGTCTCGGTGATCGGCTCGGCGGCCACGGCGGGGCTTACCGGAGCGGTGGTGATGCTGACGCTAACGCTGTCCACGCTGCGCCTGCCGCTGGAAGGCGTCGGCCTGTTGCTGGCGATCGACCCCATCCTGGACATGGGCCGCACGGCGGTGAACGTCGCGGGACAGGCGCTGGTGCCGACGATCGTCTCCGAACGCCTGGGCATGCGCGGGCCGATGCAGATGGAACCCGCCGCCGTCCCTGCCGAGTAGGCCAGCTAGAGCGGTTGATCCGGTTGCACCGGATCAACCGCTCCAAGTTTCTGGTTTGCCGCATTTTCCGAGTCATCAGGTGATTCCACCTGATTGGAAAATGCTCTAGGGGAACCCCCGCCTTTCCAGAGGATTGTCTATCCCACCAATGGAAAGGACAAAACCATGCGTTCGGGTCTACTCTGGCTGATCGGCGTTCCCATCCCCATCATCCTGCTGCTGGCTTACTGTAGCGGCCACTTCTGACCTTCAGACGTCCCTGCCAAGCCGCAGGGACGCAAGCGCCGCCACCAGCAGCGTGGCGGCGGCGAAGCCCATCGTCCAGATCGGCTCGCCGGGGAAGAAGGTTTTCATGATAGAGCCCATGACGGTCGCGACCAGCAGTTGCGGCAGCACGACGAAGACGTTGAACAGTCCCATGAACACGCCCAGCTTCGATTGCGGCAGGTTGCTGGCGAGGATGGCGTAAGGCATCGCCAGGATCGAGGCCCAGGCTACCCCGATCCCGATTTCGCAGACGATCAGCAGATCGGGATCGCGCAGCGTCATGAACCCGGCGAAGCCCAGCGCGCCCAGCACCAGACAGGCCGCGTGGGTTCGCGCCTTCCCCAGCCGCGCGGCAAGACGGGGCAGCAGCAGTAGCGCGGCGATGGCGGCGACGCCGTTGTAGACGGAGAACAGCACGCCCACCCAATTGCCCGCAGCCTGATAGGCGGCGCTGGCGGGGTCGGCCGATCCGAAGTGATACTGGGCAACTACCGGCGTGGTGTTGATCCACATGATGAACAGGGCCGACCAGCTGAAGAACTGGACGAAAGCCAGTCGTTTCATGATCGGCGGCATGCCCGAGAAATCTCCGACGATCCCCGCCAGCATCGAAGTGCCTTTTCCGGCACGCGCCAGCCCGACCGCGCCGAGCACGGCAAGTCCGTAGCCGGCCAGCAGGGCCGCGAGCAGGTAGACTTCCTTTTCCAGGTTCCAGACGCGGACGACCAGCGCCACGAAAGCGCCCGCGACGATCCACGGCAGGGCGGACCACTTGCTGCGCGCCGCGAGGCTCTCCGCACTTGCGGCCGTCTCATGCGCCTCGGCTTCGTGGAACGCCGCCTGCTGTTCCGGCGAGTATTCGCGTGTCGTCAGCACGGTCCAGAGCACGGCCAGCAGCAGGATGACCCCGCCCGCCCTGAAACTGAAGCGCACCGTGTCGGGAATGCCTCCCGGCCCCGCGATATTGCTGACGCCAAGATGATCCAGCACATAGGGGAACAGCGAGCCGACCACCGCGCCCACGCCGATGAAGGCGGTCTGCACCGCGTAGCCGGCGGTATGCTGGTCCTTGCGCAGCATGTCTCCCACGAAAGCGCGGAACGGCTCCATCGAGATGTTCAGGCTGGCGTCCAGCATCCACAGCAACATCGCCGCCATCAGCAATGCGCCGCTCTCCGGCATCGCCAGCAGGGCTATCGTCGCCAGCAAGGCACCCGCGAGGAAATAGGGACGCCTGCGGCCGAGCCGGCCGAGCCAGGTGCGGTCGGACAGATGGCCGACGATCGGCTGCACCAGCAGTCCCGTCAACGGCGCCGCGATCCACAGCGCGGGAAGATCGTCGATCGAGGAACCGAGCGACTGGAAGACCCGGCTCATGTTGGCGTTCTGCAACGCGAAGCCGATCTGGATGCCGAAGAAGCCAAAGCTGATGTTCCAAAGCCCGGCCCAGCCCTGTTTCGGCTTTTCGAGCATCGCGGCTCCCCTCATCCCGTCCCTCTTTCTTGTCAGCCCCGTTGACGGAACTACTGGTACTGCCGATAGTCCGGCGTCTTGATGCGTGCCAAGGCACTCGCACGGCGCCCGGCCATCGGCAACACGCATACGAATACGTGATCGCCCGGAAGACTCACGCCGAAGTGCTGCCCCGCACGATCAGCTTTCCACGCAAGGTCGTCTCAGGAAGCGGCTGGTCTTCGATCAGCGCGACGAGCGTCTCCACCAGTCGCTCGCCCGCACCCTTCAAATCCTGCATCACGGTCGTGAGCGGCGGATGGGTCATGCTGGCCGCGGGCAGATCGTCGAAACCCATGACCGCGACCTCGTCGGGGATCGAGCGCCCCGCCGCGATCAATGCCCGCATGGCGCCGATCGCGATAAGGTCGCTGGCCGCGAAGACGGCATCGAATTCCACACCCTCGTCGATCAGCGCCTGCATTGCCGCATGGCCGAGGTTTTCGTGGCTGATCGTGTCGCGCTGAAGCACGGGATCGCAATCCAGCCCGGCGGCGGCCATGGCGGCGCAAAGGCCGTGATAGCGCTCGGCAAACTCCGGATAATGCTCGTCGGCCTGGCCCAGGAAGGCGATGCGCCGTCGCCCCAGTCCGATCAGGTGCTCGCCGGCCAGATGGCCCGCCCCGAAGTTGTCCGATCCCACGGTGGCGCCGATGTTCTCCTCGTTCACCGAGCCCCAGCGCACGAATTGCGTGCCCTGCCCCACCAGTTGCCGCAGACGGCTTTCGTAGAGCGTGTAGTCCCCATAGCCGAGCAGGATCAGGCCATCGGCACGGTGGCTGTCCTGGTAGCGGACGTGCCAATCGTCCTCCATCTTCTGGAACGAGATCAGCAGGTCCAGGCCCCGGTTGGCGCATTCGCGCGTGATCGATCCCAGCATGGCGAGAAAGAACGGATTGATCTTGGAATCGTCGGGCGTCTGTTCCTCGAAAAACAGCAGCGCGATCGTGTTCGAACGCTGCGAGCGCAGCGACGAGGCGTTCTTGTCGACCGAATAGTTCAGTTCGCGCGCGATTTCCTCGATCCGCGCCCGCGTTGCCGCGCTCACCGCCTTGCTGCCCCGCAGGGCGCGGCTGACGGTGGGCTGGGAAACCCCGGCCCGGTAGGCGATGTCGAAACTCGTCGGCCTGTTGCTCGGTTTGCGGCCCATCGTTTTTACTTTCGAATTTTCTTTATAAAACCCAGCATTTCTGCCGCCTTACCCCCTCCCGGAGACGTTGCAATCGTGCAACGCAACGTGGCCCGACGGCACTCGCGTATACGTATGCCATATTATGCATTCATCTGTCGCGCCCTAAGCGACGGGGTGAACGGAAGAGTCGCGGTGCAAAACACCGGATCTTCCACGTCTAGCCCCATCAACATCCAGGGGTCGGACGATAACCGCAGGAGGAGGAGGACAGGATGTCGCTTCACAAGGAATTTTCGCGCCGGTGCGTTTCTCGCCGGAACTCGTCCTCGCTTGCGATGGCAGCCGCTCTGGCCGCCGGCACGGTACCCGTCGCCGCAGCGGCCCAGGAATCCGCTTCTGACCCTGTTCCCGAAGAGGCCCAGGATGGCCAGTCGATCGTCGTCACCGGCTTTCGCGCCAGCCTTGAATCGGCCGTCAACAAGAAGAAGACCGCCGAGCAGATCGTGGAATCGGTCTCGGCCGAAGATATCGGCAAGCTGCCCGACGCCTCGATCGCCGAATCGATCGCCCGCCTTCCGGGCCTGACCTCGCAGCGCGTGTCCGGCCGCTCCAACGCCATCGCCATTCGCGGCTTCGCCCCGGACTTCTCGACCACGCTCCTCAACGGCCGTGAACAGACCTCCACCGGCGACAACCGCGCCGTCGAATACGACCAGTATCCCAGCGAAGTCGTCAGCGCCGTGAACGTCTACAAGACGCCGATGGCCAGCCTCGTCGGCCAGGGCCTGTCGGGCACGGTGGACATGCGCACGATCCGCCCGCTGGACGCCGGCAAGCGCATCGTCACGATCGGCGCGCGCGGCTCCTACGCCGATCTCGGCAAGCTCAACGTCGGCTCGGACGATCTCGGCTACCGGGTCAACGGCATGTACGTGGACCAGTTCGCCAACGACACGATCGGCATCGCCCTTGGCGCCAGCTATACCGACGAACCCTACCAGATCCAGGAGTTCAACGCCTGGGGCTATGATCCCACGCCGGACGGCAACCGCGTGATCACCGGGCAGAAGTCCTACAACACCTCCACCAAGCTGAAGCGCCTGGGCCTGAACGGCACGCTGCAATGGCGCCCGGTGCCGCAGTTCACCTCTACGATCGACGCCTTCTATTCGAACTTCAAGGATGACCAGATCAAGCGCGGCATCGAAATGCCGCTCTACGGCAATGCCACGCTCAACCCCGGCTATACCGCAGAGAACGGGCTGATCACGTCCGGCAGCTTCGATGACGTCAAGGGCATCGTGCGCAACGACGTGTTCCAGCGCCATGCCAAGCTCTATTCGTTCGGCTGGAACAACAAGTGGGAAGGCGACAACGGCTGGAACGCGATGTTCGACGCCAGCTATTCGCGCACCGATCGCAACGAACTGACGGTCGAAAGCTATTCCGGCACCGGCCGCTTCCCCTCCGGCGCGACCGACACCGTGGGCTTCCTTTCCACCTCGCAGGGCGCCCGCTTCACCCCCGGCCTCAACTACGGAGACTGGAGCCAGATCGTGCTCACGTCGCCGCAAGGCTGGGGCGGCACGCAGATCGCGCCGGACGGCACAGCCATTCGCGGCGGACAGGACGGCTACTACAACGACCGCAAGGTCAAGGACGAACTCTGGCAGTTCCGCACCGAGGTGGAGAAGAAGTTCGACGCCGGCGCGCTCAGCTCGATCCAGGTCGGCTGGAACTATACCAATCGTTCCAAGTCGCTGGTGCCCGAGGAGTACTTCCTGGGTCTGGCCGCCAATACCGATGGCCTGACCAGCGTGGCCGTGCCCGAGCAGTACCAGCTTGGCACCACCGACCTGAAGTACCTCGGCCTCGGCCCGGTCATCAGCTACAACCCGCTCGCGCTGATCAATGACGGTATCTACAACCTGGTCGCCAATCCCTACGGCGACGTCGTGGTCAAGAGCTACGCCATCCGCGAGAAGGTCATGACCGCCTATACGCAGGCGAACTTCAAGGCCGATCTCGGGATCGGCGAGTTCACCGGCAACCTCGGCGTTCAGGCCAACTGGACCGACCAGAACTCGAAGGGCGCCACCGCCGTCTATCTGGGCGAGAACGCCAATGGCTCGCCCAATGTCGGCTCGCTGCCGCGCAACAACAGCGCCGACTACCTTGACGTGCTGCCCAGCCTGAACATGTCGCTGCGCCTGCCGAGCGACACGGTGATCCGCTTCGCCGCCGCGCGCGAGATGATCCGCCCGCGCCTGGACGACATGCGCGCCTCGCTGAGCTGGAACTCCACGATCGTCAATGGCGTGGCGCAGGTCACCGGCGAATCCGGCAATCCCGATCTGCGTCCGTGGCGCGCCAATGCGCTCGACCTCACCTTCGAGCAGTATTTCGGCGCCAAGGGCTATGTCGCCGCGCAGTTCTTCTGGAAGGAACTGAAGAGCTACGTCTACAAGATGGACGTCACCGTGCCCACCGACGGCCTGGCCCTTCAGGATCCCGGCAACGGAGTCCCGATTTCCGACACCGCGCAGCTGAACGTGCCGATCAACGGCAAGGGCGGCAAGATCTACGGCGTCGAAGTGGCCACCACGCTGCCGTTCGAGACGTTCGCTTCCGCGCTGGACGGCTTCGGCGTGACCGGCAGCGTCGCCTATACGAAGACCAAGATCGCGCCCGAACCGGGCCAGCCTTCGGGCGACCTGCCCGGCTATTCGAAGTGGGTCGCCAACGGCACCGCCTACTTCGAGAAGTGGGGCTTCAATGCGCGCGGTTCGGTACGCTATCGCTCCACCTTCATCGGCGAAGTCTCCGGTTTCTCGGCCAACCGCGTGCGTCGCCGCGCGGCTGCGGAAACGATCGTCGATGCCCAGATCGGCTACGACTTCCAGCCGGACAGCGCGCTGGCGGGCCTGTCGCTCTACATCCAGGGCCAGAACCTGACCGACGCGCCGTTCATCACCACCAATCCCGGCGATACCCGGCAGATCATCGACTATCAGACTTACGGCCGCCGGTTCCTGGCCGGATTCACGTATAAGTTCTGAGCATCAAGTAAGCTCTTATTCTACCCTCGGCCTGCGGGGTTTCTCCTCCTCCAAACCCGCCCCGCAGGCCACTTGGCGGAGCCATGGGAATGCGCGCCATTCCCATGGCTCCGCCCTTTCTTCCGCCCCAGGCGTCCACGGGAGAGCCGCAAAACCATGATCCGCCGATTTGCCTCGCTGGCCGCAATGGCCTTTTCGCTGGCAGCCCCACCCGCGTTCGCCGGGCCGCTGGAAGACTTGCGCGCGCGCAGCCCGGAACAGGAAGTGATCTACTTCGTCCTGCCCGACCGCTTCGAGAACGGCGACCCGTCGAACGACAAGGGCGGGCTCAAGGGCGGCAAGCTGGCGACCGGCTTCGATCCGGCCGACAAGGCCTTCTACCACGGCGGCGACCTCAAGGGACTGACCGCCCGGCTCGGTTACATCCAAGGCCTGGGCGCCACCGCCATCTGGGTGGGGCCGATCTTCAAGAACAAGCCGGTGCAGGGGCCGAAGGGCGAGGAAAGCGCCGGTTATCACGGCTACTGGATCACCGACTTCACCCAGGTCGATCCGCACTTCGGGTCCAACGCGGACTTCAAGGCGCTGGTGGACGCTGCCCATGCGCGGGGCATGAAGGTCTACATGGACATCATCGCCAACCACACGGCCGATGTGATCCAGTATCAGGAAGGATCCGCGCAGCAATATCCCTATCGGTCCAAGGCGGAATATCCGTTCTCCCGCCGGGGCGGCGTCTCGGGCGGGGCGATCAATCCGGGCTTTGCCGGAGACACAAACGACAGCAAGGCCAACTGGGCGAAGCTGACCGACCCGTCCTTCGCCTACACCCCCGTCGTGCCCAAGGGCGAAGCGCGGGTGAAAGTGCCGGCATGGCTGAACGACCCGATCTACTACCACAATCGCGGCAATACCGACTGGAAGGGCGAAAGCGCGCAATACGGCGATTTCGTGGGCCTGGACGACCTCGCCACCGAGCACCCGCGCGTGATCGAGGGCATGATCGCGATCTATGGCGACTGGATCGACAAGTACGGCATCGACGGCTTCCGTATCGACACCGCCAAGCATGTGAACCCTGCATTCTGGCGCGCATTCGTACCAGCCATGAAAGCCCGGGCGGCGGCCAGGGGCATCCCCAACTTCCACATCTTCGGCGAAGTGATGAGCGGAGACTACGATCCCGCCCTGCTGGCAAGCTGGACGCGCAATGCCGGGCTTCCCGGCGTGCTGGACTTCGCGTTCATGCACGCGGTGCTGGCGGCGGCGAGCGGCAAGACCGGCGAGGAACTGGCGCGCCTGCCCGATGACGACGGGCTCTACGAGGGCGGAGCGGCGGCGGCGCTGCAACTGCCGACGTTCCTGGGCAATCACGATGCCGGGCGCGCGGCGATGTTCCTCAAGGCCGCCGATCCCGCGATGAGCGCCGACGAACTGTTGAAGCGGGACGAGCTGGCCCATGCCATGCTGCTCACCCTGCGCGGCGTGCCGACGATCTACTACGGCGACGAGCAGGGCTTCGTCGGCGCGGGCGGCGACCAGCTTTCGCGGCAGGACATGTTCGCCAGCAAAGTGGCGATCTACAACGGCGAGGCGCTTGTGGGCACGGCCGGGACCACCGCCACCGACAACTTCGACCCCGCCCACCCGCTCTACCGCCTGATCGCGCAGCTATCCGCCCTGCGCGTGAAGACCCCGGCGCTGACCGGAGGCCGCTCCGTCACCCGCGCGGCGTCGGACAAGCCGGGCCTCCTCGCCGTGTCGCGCTTCGATCCGAACACCGGGCGCGAAGTGCTGCTGGCCTTCAATACATCCACCGCGCCGCTCTCGGCCCAGGTCGCGGTCGAGCCCGCCTCGCTCGATTTCGAAACCCTGGCGGGCGCGCCTTGTGCCGCGAAGGCCGGCGCGCCCGGTTCCCTGCACGTCGCGCTGCCGCCACTCGGCTTCGCGGTCTGCGCGGCCAAACCCTGATCCTTGCCGCTCCCTCTCTGGCCCCCGGAAACGATAATGACCCCTACACCCGAATGGTGGCGCGGCGCCGCCATCTACCAGATCTATCCGCGCAGCTTCGCGGACGCCAACGGCGATGGCATCGGCGACCTGAAAGGCATTGCCGAACGGCTGGGCCACGTCGCCTCGCTCGGCGTGGAAGCGGTGTGGATCTCGCCGTTCTACGCCTCTCCCATGGCCGATTTCGGCTACGACATCTCGGACTACTGCGCGGTCGATCCGATCTTCGGCACGCTGGAAGACTTCGATCTGGTGATCGCCCGCGCCCGCGAACTGGGCCTGAAGATCATCGTCGACCAGGTCTATGCCCATACCTCGGACAAGCACGCCTGGTTCGCCGAGAGCCGCGCCAGCCGCGACAACCCGCGCGCCGACTGGTACGTCTGGGCCGATCCCCGCGAAGACGGCACGCCGCCCAACAACTGGCAGTCGATCTTCGGCGGCCCCGCCTGGCGCTGGGATGCGCGGCGCGGCCAGTATTACATGCACAATTTCCTGGCCGAACAACCCCAACTTAACTGCCACAACCCCGAGGTGCAGGACGCGCTGCTGGCGGTCGCGAAGTTCTGGCTGGACCGGGGCGTATCGGGGTTCCGCATCGATGCGCTCAACCATTCGATGCACGACCCGCTGCTGCACGACAATCCGGCGGCACCGCAAGACGGCAAGCCGCGCACCCGCCCCTACGATTTCCAGATCCAGCGCTACAACCAGTCCCACCCGGATATCCTGCCTTTCATCGAGCGGTTGCAGGCGCTGATCGCCTCCTATCCGGATACTTATTCGCTGGCGGAAGTGGGCGGCCTGAACGCCGGTTCGGAGATGAAGGCGTTCACGCAAGGCCCCGCCCGCCTCGACAGCGCCTACGGCTTCGACTTCCTCTATGCCGAGAACCTGACCCCGTCCCACATCGCCGCCGCGCAGCACTTCTGGCCCGACGAACCGGGGATGGGCTGGCCGAGCTGGGCCTTCGAGAACCACGACGCCCCCCGCGCCATCTCGCGCTGGTGTGCCCCTGAACACCGCGACGCCTTCGCGCGGATGAAGGCCATGCTGCTGCTTTCCCTGCGCGGCAATCCGATCCTGTTCCAGGGTGAAGAGCTTGGGTTGGAGCAGGATGAGGTGCCGTTCGAACGGCTCCAGGATCCCGAGGCCATCGCCAACTGGCCGCTCACCCTCTCTCGCGACGGCGTGCGCACGCCGCTGCCGTGGAAGGCGCAGGACGAACACGGCGGCTTCACCGGCGGCCGACCGTGGCTGCCGCTTTCCGAGGCCAACCTTGCCCGCGCCATCGACCGGCAGGAAGCTGATCCCGCCTCGCTGCTGCATCTGACGCGTCGCCTCGTCCACTTGCGCCGCGACGATGCGGCCCTGCGCCGGGGCACTTGCGAGGTGCTGCTTGCCGACGAGACGCGGCTGGTCCTGCGCCGCAAGGCGGAGGGACGATCGGTCCTTGCCCTGTTCAACATCGGCGCAAGCGACGCCGCCTGGCCGGTCGTTGTCTCGACCACGGGCACCGTGCTCACCGCCGTCAACGATACCGCACCCGGCACATTGCCCGCATGGGGTGCCATCTGGCTTCGGGAAGAAGCCGAAGTTCCGAACGGAGAAGACGCATGAAGCCTTTACGCCTGCTGGGCCAAACCCCCTTTCTGAAAGCCGGCCTCCTGGCCGCCGCCCTGGCGCCGCTCGCCGCGAACGCCCAGGACGCGCGCAAGACGGCGACTGCGGCCTCGCCGGACGGGTCGATCGTGCTCACCGTCGATACCGACAACGACAGCCGCCCCACCTGGTCGCTCTCGCGCAAGGGCAAGCTGCTGATCGCCCCGAGCAAGCTGGGCTTCGTGCTGACCGACGGCGTCAACATGGTGCGCGGCTTCTCCATCACCGGCAGCGAAACCGGCACGCACGACGATACCTGGCAGCAGCCCTGGGGCGAGCGCACCGATGTGCGCAATCATTACAACGAGATCACCGTCCACTTCCGCCAGTCCGCGGTTCAGGGCAACCGCCTGATGGACGTGCACTTCCGCCTCTTCGATGACGGCATCGGCTTCCGCTACGAACTGCCCGAGCAGCCGGCGATGAAGACGATGAAGATCGCCGACGAGACCACCGAGTTCGACATCGTTCCCAAGGGCACTGCCTGGTGGATCCCCGGCGGCGAGTGGAACCGCTACGAGCAGGTCTACCAGCAGACGCCGATCGACGCCGTATCCACCGCGCACACGCCGATCACGATGAAGCTGGAGGACGGCACTCACCTCTCGTTCCACGAAGCGGCGCTGGTCGACTATGCCGGATACTGGTTCAAGCGCGCAGACGGGCAGAAATTCCGCACCACGCTCTCGCCTTCCTCGCAAGGCGCGCGGGTGGTCCGCGACCTGCCCTTCAACACGCCCTGGCGCACGATCCGCATCGCCGACAAGGCGGCGGGGCTGGTCGAGAACGACCTGGAACTCAACCTCAACGAACCCAACAAGCTGGGCGACGTCAGCTGGGTGAAGCCGATGCGCTACGTCGGCATCTGGTGGGGCATGATCCGCGGCGACTGGTCCTGGGCGACCGGCCCCAAGCACGGCGCCACCACCGCACGCGCCAAACAGTACATCGACTATGCCGCGCGCAACGGGTTCGGCGGCGTGCTGATCGAAGGCTGGAACAAGGGCTGGGACGGCGACTGGTTCGGCCACGGCGACTTCAACTTCACCGAAGCCACGCCGGACTTCGACATCCAGGCCGTCACCGACTATGCTCGCAAGAAGGGTGTCGTATTGATCGGCCACCACGAGACCGGCGGCAATATCGCCATCTACGAAAAGCAGATGGACGCGGGCTTCGCGCTCTACGAGAAGCTGGGCGTGACCTCGGTGAAGACCGGCTACGTTGCCGATGGCGGCGGCATCATCGCGGACACCTGGCATTACGGCGAGCAGCCGGGCGCCACGCATATGGAATGGCACGACGGCCAGCGGCAAGTGAACCATCACCTCGACGTGGTGAAGCTGGCCGCGAAGCACCATATCGCCATCAATGCCCACGAGCCGGTGAAGGATACCGGTCTGCGCCGTACTTATCCCAACTGGATCGCCCGCGAAGGCGCGCGCGGGATGGAATACAACGCCTGGGGCGCCTTCGCCAACGGTCCGGACCATGAGCCGACCCTAGTCTATACCCGCATGCTCTCGGGCCCGATGGACTTCACGCCGGGCGTCCTGAGCCTGGAAGGCGCGAAGCACGATCCGCTGGCGTCTACGCTCGCCAAGCAGCTCGGGCTCTATCTCGCGCTCTACTCACCGATCCAGATGGCGGCGGACTTCGTCGAGAACCTCGAAAAGCATCCGCGCGAGATGGAATTCATCCGCCATGTCCCCACCGACTGGGCCGAAAGCCACCTGATCGCGGGCGAAGTGGGCGACTTCGCGATCTTTGCACGCAAGGACCGCAAGAGCCCCGAATGGTTCGTGGGCGGCGTGAACGACGCCACCGCGCGCACCGTCACGCTCTCGTTCGACTTCCTCGAACCGGGCAAGACCTACAAGGCGACGATCTGGAAGGACGGCGAAGGCGCGACCTACCTCACCGATGCCCGCCACCGGATCGCCTACGACACGCGTGACGTGAAGAAGGGCGACAAGCTCGATCTCTGGCTGGCTCCCGGCGGCGGCGCGGCCATGCGGCTGGTGCCGGGCAAGTAAGCCACTGCGTTTCCGGGACGGCATGGCGCCGTCCCGGAAACGCTGCTTCAATGCGGCGTCGCGCCGCTCTCGAAGCCGGTCTTGTCATGCAGGGCGAAGCGATCGACCAGGTCGGCGCTCGCCTGATTGTAGCCAACGACCTCCACGCTCCGGCCTTCGCGCCGCAGCCGGGCCACCACCTTGTCGAGCGCGCCGACGCCCGAAATGTCCCAGAAATGCGCGGCCGATACGTCGATCAGGACGTGCGAGGCCTCGCTCTCCGACTGGAACGCGCGGGTGAAGCGCTGGACCGAGGCGAAGAAGATCTGCCCGGTAACGCGGTAGGTGGCACGGGTGCCATCGGCCGAAAGTTCGCGCTCCACCGCGAACATGCGCTGCACTTTGGCCGCGAAGAACACGCCGGACAGCAACACTCCCGCCAGCACGCCGAGCGAGAGATCGCGCGTGGCGACCACCACCGCCACCGTCACCAGCATCACCGCCGAGGACGTCGGCGGATGGCGGCGCAAGTTGGCGATGGACGCCCAGCTGAAGGTGCCGATCGAAACCATGATCATCACTGCGACCAGCGCCGGCATCGGGATGCGGCCCACCCAGGGCCCTAGCACCGCCAGCAGGAACAGCAGGAACGCGCCCGCCACGAAAGTCGACAGGCGCCCCCGTCCGCCCGAACTGACGTTGATCACCGACTGCCCGATCATGGCGCAGCCGCCCATCCCGCCGAACAGGGCGGCGACGATGTTGGCGCTCCCCTGCCCCGCGCATTCGCGGCGCTTGTCGCTGTCGGTATCGGTCATGTCGTCGACGATCTGCCCGGTCAGCATGGACTCCAGCAGGCCCACCGCCGCCATCGTCAGCGAATAGGGCAGGATGATGCGCAGGGTGTCCAGCGTCAGCGGCACTTGCGGAAGCGCGAAGCTCGGCAGGCCTTCGGGCAAACGGCCCATGTCGCCCACGGTGTGGACCGGCAGCCCCATCGCGATGCTCAAAGCCGACAGCAGCAGGATCGCCACGAGCGGAGAAGGCACGGCCCTTGTCACGCGCGGGAACAGGTAGATCACCGCAAGACCGCCCGCGACCATCGCATAAGTCTGCCATCCCACATGGGTGAGCTGGGGCAGCTGCGCCATGAAGATCAGGATGGCCAGCGCGTTGACGAAGCCGGTGATCACCGAGCGCGAGACGAACTGCATCACCAGATCGAGGCGCAGCAGGCCCGCCAGGATCTGGAACAGCCCCATCAGGATCGTCGCGGCAAAGAGATAGGGAACGCCGTGATCGCGAACTAGCGGCCCGACGAGGACGGCAACCGCTGCCGTCGCCGCCGAGATCATCGCCGGCCGGCCGCCGGTAAAGGAGACGACGATGGCGATCGCCACGGAAGCATAGAGCCCGACGCGGGGGTCGACTCCGGCGATGATCGAAAAACCGATGGCCTCCGGGATCAGGGCGAGGGCGACGACAATGCCGGCAAGCACGTCGCGCCGCGCGGTCACGGCGTCGCTGAACCACTGCCGCCGGTAGCGGAAGAGTGTGTCTGTCATGAAAGAAGTCCGCAATTGCACATGACGCCGGCAATTACCGGCGCTTGAAGGGTAAGGTCATGTGAGATTGTCCGGCGGATCGGCGGCCGGAATAGCCACCCGGATTTGCACCGGGCTCCTTGCGAATGGAGCGCCTTTACAGGATTCCGGCCCGAGTTTTCAAGCCCTACCGCGTGCCCCTATCCCCGGGCGACCGGACAGGCCAATCGCAAATCCCGCTGTCATCGGGGCGGCGATCGGTGGTAAAGGGCAGGGATGGCGCCACTCTCCCCCCTCTCCATCGACGTGCGCAGCTATGGGCGGGACAGCACGACCGACAGCCACGGCTTCGCCCAGATCGTCCTGCCGCTGGAAGGCGCGCTGGCGATGGAGATCGGCACGCGCGGCGGCGCCATCCGGCGCGGAGACATGGCTTTCGTCGATACCGGCATGCGCCACGATCAGGTCAACGGGCAGGTGAGCGAGCAGGCCAACCGGTCGTTCATTCTCGACCTCGACCGTCAGGCGCTGGCACCACGCCTGCGGGACGAACTGGCGCGCGGCCCCTACTGCGCGCTCTCGCCCGCCGCGAACAAGCTGGTGGATTTCATGGCACTGATGGCAACGCAGCACGGCGCGTCCCACGAAACCACGCAGGCCATGGTGGACCGCTGGGCGCCCCTGCTGTTCGACACACTGGCAGGCGAAACGCCCCGCGCGCGCCTGCGCCTGGCCGCGCTTCTGACCGCGGTGGAGGCGGAGCCGGGCGGACAGTGGACGGCCGCATCGATGGCGCGCCACGCCGGCGTCGGGGTAAGCCGCCTGCACGAACTGTTCCGTCACGAGCTGAATACTACGCCCCGCGCCTGGCTTTCCGACCTGCGGTTGCAGCGGGTGCGAGAGGCATTGTGCGCGGGTCACCTGCCGATCGCGGAACTGGCCTATCGCTTCGGCTATTCCGACCAGAGCGCCCTGACACGCGCCATGCGCAAGGCCACCGGCCTGGCCCCGGCGGCCTATCGGCGCCAGATGCAGGATGGGGCGCCGCATGGGGCGCTGGAGACTGGGTCAAAACCGGCGTAGACGCGGTCAAGACCGGCCCGGATCTTCGGTGTAGTCTGCCGTCTTTCCGGGATGGAGCTTGCCCGGCATGGAGCCTGATGTGTCGGATAAGCGGAATACGATCGTTGGCGTGGGTTTCGGGGCGGCGGCCGGTGCGGTCTGGGGCCTCGTTTTCCTCGCGCCCGAACTGGCCGGCGAATTCGGCCCGCTCCATCTGGCAGCCGGACGCTATCTTGCCTACGGCCTGATCGCCGCGGTTCTGCTGATGCCGCGCTGGCGGACGCTGGTGCGCCTGCTCGGTCACACCGAGTGGATCGCGCTGACCTGGCTCAGCCTGCTCGGCAACACCCTCTACTACATCCTCCTGTCCAGCGCCGTTCAATTGGCGGGCATTTCCGTGACCTCGCTCGTGATCGGCTTCATCCCGGTTGTCGTGACCATCGTCGGCAGTCGCGACGCGAGCGCGCCGTCGCTTGTCCGACTGGCACCTTCGCTGCTGCTGGGCTGCGGCGCGTTGGCCTGCATCGGCTGGCAGACCTTGGGACAGATGCGGGTAACGGAAAGCGCAGACGCCGGGCTCATGCCGTTGATCGGCCTGCTCTGCGCGGTCGGCGCCCTTGCCTCCTGGGCGACCTTCGCGGTGATCAACAGCCGCTGGCTCGTCCGACTCGGCGACGTTTCGGCCCATGACTGGAGCCTGTTGCTCGGCATCGTCACCGGCCTTCAGGCCGTGCTGCTGATACCCTTCGCGCTGCTGCTCGAACCTGCCGGCCATGATGCCGCCGCGTGGTATCGTTTTCTGGCTGTCTCGGGCGGCGTCGCCCTGCTTGCCTCCGTTGTCGGCAATGCCTTCTGGAACACCATGAGCAGGCTGCTGCCCCTGACCATGGTCGGCCAGATGATCCTGTTCGAAACGGCCTTCGCGCTGCTTTACGGCTTCCTCTGGGAGTCGCGCCTGCCCACCGTGCCCGAACTGCTGGCGATCGCCTTCATGAGCGCGAGCGTCCTCACCTGCCTCACCGCCCATGCACCGAGGCGCGCCGCCGCAGCCTGATCCAGAGGCCCGGCGGCAGTTCCGAAATCGCCGTTACCGCCTTGAACCAAAGAAGATCGA
The DNA here is from genome assembly GCF_044987305.1 of Novosphingobium sp. ZW T3_23. NCBI lineage: Bacteria > Pseudomonadati > Pseudomonadota > Alphaproteobacteria > Sphingomonadales > Sphingomonadaceae > Novosphingobium > Novosphingobium sp. ZW T3_23. The sequence goes on along the minus strand of NZ_JBJDRF010000022.1, from coordinate 28,238 downwards.
TCGCTTCGACTGTGCAGTCGGCTGCTCATCCGTGAAAACTACCGATCTGCTGAAACAGTCGTTTTTGGTCGTGTATCGGAGCACGGCCGTACAGTCCTTCCAACTACCTCGAAGAGATCGAACGGGTGCCGGTTCCGATCGCGGAATCAACCGCGAAAAGGGTTTAGCTCAACACCAAGCGAACTCCGTTCATTTGTTCACACAAACTCGACTCATCGCCGCTGAACAACGCTTCGGCCATTAAAGTCCCTTCTGCGACGAAATGTGGCTAAGGGCCGCCCTCCCCCCGCTTGATGCCCAATGTGGCATCGCATCCCTTCAGGGCCGTTGGACGGCCGCCTCCCGCTCGGCGATAGTGGTGCCTTCCTGCGCGCCTGCCCGGGCGCGCACGGAGATAGACATGCAAAACCCCGTTGCGCAACATGCGCAATTCGGCTGGTTCAAATCCCGCCGGGAACTGGCCATCGACGATATCACGGTAGTAGACCGTTCGCTGCTGAACCGCGCGGTGGGCGCGGCCGCCCTCGGCAATGCGATGGAATGGTTCGACTTCGGCGTATACGGTTATATCGCCGTCACTTTGGGGCGTGTGTTCTTCCCTTCGGGCGATCCGACGCTGCAACTAATCGCCACCCTGGCCACATTTGCAGTGGCGTTCCTGGTGCGGCCGCTCGGCGGGCTGGTGTTCGGCCCCCTGGGAGACCGCTACGGCCGCCACAAGATCCTGGCCCTGACCATGGTGATGATGGCCGTCGGCACCTTCTGCATCGGCCTGATCCCGTCTTACGAGCGGATCGGCATTGCCGCGCCGATCCTGCTGCTGGTCGCCCGCCTTGTCCAGGGCTTCTCGACCGGCGGCGAATACGGCGGCGCCGCCACGTTCATCGCCGAGTATTCGACCGACCAGAAGCGCGGCCTGATGGGCAGCTGGCTCGAATTCGGCACGCTGGGCGGCTATATCGCCGGAGCCGGCACCGTCACGGCGCTCCAGATGGCGCTGACCGACGCGGAGATGCTCGCCTGGGGCTGGCGCATTCCATTCCTGGTCGCCGGCCCGCTGGGCCTGCTCGGCCTCTACATGCGCCTGAAGCTGGAAGAAACCCCGGCGTTCCAGGCCTATACCGAGCAAGTGGACGAGCGCGAAACCGACCGTCCCGGCCTGTCCGACCTGTTCCGGCTGCACTGGCCCCAGTTGCTGAAGTGCATGGGACTGGTGCTGGTGTTCAACGTTACCGACTACATGCTGCTCACCTACATGCCCAACTACCTGACGGTAACCATGGGCTATGCCGAAACCAAGGGCCTGCTGCTGATCATCCTGGTGATGGTGGTGATGATGCCCCTGAACGTGATCGGCGGCATGTTCAGCGATCGCCTTGGCCGTCGCCCGATGATCATCGGCGCCTGCGTCGCGCTCATGGTCCTGGCCATCCCCAGCATGCTGCTGATCGGTTCGGGCAACGACTGGCTGATCTTCCTCGGACTGATGACGCTGGGCGTGGCGCTGGTCTGCTTCACGAGTTCGATGCCCTCCACCCTGCCCGCGCTGTTCTACACGCCGGTTCGCTACAGCGCGCTGTCGATCTCGTTCAACCTCTCCGTCTCGCTGTTCGGCGGCACGACGCCGCTGGTGACAGCCTGGCTGGTCAGCCGCACCGGCGACCCGCTGGTTCCCGCCTATTACCTGATGGGCGCCGCCGCGATCGGCGTGGTCACCATGCTCACCGTGCGCGAGACGGCAGGCATGCCGCTGCGCGGCTCGCCGCCCGCCGTCGAGACCAAGGGCGAAGCGCTGGCGCTGTTGAAAGGCGACGAGCCGGTGACGGTGGACGACGCGATACCGACGCTTGGCGCCGCCGAGCCGGCCCCTGCGCTCGCCCCGTCTCCCGCGATGGCCCGCGCAGCGCTCACCTGAACATCGAAGACGAGACCAATGCGGCCGGTTGTCCCAAGCGACAACCGGCCGGTCGCTTTTCCGCCGCAGTGCAACAAAAACGGGCCTAGCGACGTTTCGGGGGCATCGTTTGCATCAATCGGAACGTCTTCTCGCCTCCATGACCATTCAGCGCCGCGCCGTTCTCTCTGGCATCCTCGGAGGTGCCGCCGCGTTCGGCCTGCCCCGCATCGCTTTCGCCACCGATCAGGTCCGACAGGTGGACGATCTCATCGCCCGCATGACGATCGAGGAAAAGGCCGGGCAGATGACCTGCCTTGCCGACGCCTTCCGTCCCTTCAATCCGCCCAATCCCCAGGCCGGCATTCAGGACGAAAAGCGCCTTTCCGAGGAAATCCGCAAGGGGCGGGTGGGTTGTCTGTTCAACGGCATCGGCGTGGCCGGCGCGCGACGCGCCCAGGAACTGGCCGTCAAGCAGAGCCGCCTCGGCATTCCGCTGCTGTTCGCGGGCGACGTGATCCACGGCCTCAAGACCATCTTCCCGGTTCCGCTCGCGGAAGCCTCCACTTTCGATCCTGCCCTGGCGGAACGCACCGGACGGGCGATGGCGGTGGAAGCAACGGCGGCCGGCCTGCACCTCACTTTCGCGCCGATGGCCGATGTCGCCCGCGACCAGCGCTGGGGGCGCGTCGTCGAAGGTTCGGGCGAAGACGTCACCCTGACGGCGCTGCTCACCGCCGCGAAAGTGCGCGGTTTTCAGGGCAGGGACTTGCGACGCGCCGATTCCCTGCTCGCCTGCCCCAAGCATTTCGCCGCCTATGGCGCCGTCGCGGGTGGACTCGAATACGGCAGCGTCGATATCAGCGACGAGACCCTCCGCGAAACGCACCTGCCGCCTTTCTCGGCCGCCTTCGCCGCCGGTGCACTCACCACCATGGCGGCCTTCAGCGAGATCAACGGCGTGCCCGCAACCGCCGACCGCGCCCTGCTGACGGACATCCTGCGCGGCGAGATGCAGTTCCGCGGCTTCGTCTTCTCCGACTATACCGCCGACGAGGAACTCATCGCCCATGGCTATGCCGAGGACGAACGCGATGCCGCACGCCTCGCAGTGCTGGCAGGGGTGGACATGTCCATGCAGAGCGGACTCTACGTCCGCTACCTGCCCGAACTGGTAAAATCGGGAGCGGTCCCGATAGGTACGGTGGATGTGGCCGTGCGCCGCATCCTCTACGTGAAGATGGCCATGGGCCTGTTCGACAATCCCTGGCGGTCGCTCGACGAGGACGTCGAACGCACGCATATCGCCACGCCCGCGCACCGTGAACTGGCGCGCGAGGCAGCGGCGCGCTCGATCGTCCTGCTCAAGAACAGCGGCGTCCTGCCGCTCGATCCCGAGCACGGACAGAAGATCGCGCTGATCGGTCCATTCGGTGAGGACAGAGACAACGTCTATGGCCCCTGGGCCTTCTACGGCGATCCCGGCAAGGGCGTGGACATCGCCAGCGGCCTGCGCGCGGCCCTTCCCGAAACGGCAAAGCTCACGATCGTTCCCGGCAGCGGCATCGACACGCCGATCGACGGCGGCATCGCCAGGGCCGTGGAGGCGGCGAAGGCGGCGGATGTCGTGCTCCTTGCGATCGGCGAGCCCCAGACGATGTCGGGCGAGGCACAATCGCGCACGACGATCGAGATACCCGCCGCGCAGCAGGCCCTCGCCGATGCGGTTACGGCCACGGGCAAGCCTGTCGTGGTACTGCTGCGCCACGGCCGCGCCTTGGCGTTGCACGACGGCGTTGCCAATGCCCAGGCCATCCTGGCCACCTGGTTCCTCGGTTCGGAAGCGGGTCACGCCGTAGCCGATGTTCTGTTCGGCAAGGTCAACCCCTCGGGCAAGCTACCCGTCAGCTTTCCCTGGGAATCGGGCCAGGAACCCTTTTTCTACGATCGGAAGTCGACAGGTCGACCCGTCGTGGACGCACGCACCGAGTATCGCGCCCGTTACACGACCACCGACAACAGCGCCCGGTTCCCCTTCGGACATGGCCTGAGCTACAGCGAATTCACCCTGGACAGCCTCAAGCTTTCCGACAAGGTCATGCGCTGGGACGATACGCTGCAAATCTCGGCCAAGGTCACCAACAAGGGCAGTCGTCGCGGCAGCGAAGTGGTGCAACTCTACATGCGCGATCGCGTTGCCAGTCGTACCCGGCCGATCCGCGAGTTGAAAAGCATCGAACGCATCACACTGAATCCGGGCGAAAGTAAGGTCGTCCGTTTCGCGATTGCGCGCAAGGATCTGGAGTTCGTCGGGTCCGGTAATCGCCGGATTGCCGAGCCGGGCCTTTTCGACCTCTGGATAGGGCAGTCTTCCTCAGGCGGCCTGCATTCCCAGATCGAACTCTTCGCACCGGCCACAGCGCGCTCCTGAGAAATATACCGGACGAGACCACCGCACGCATCTTTTCTTCGGCGCGATCGCTCCACTCCGAATTGACTATTGGCCCCGAAAGCATTTCCTGTTTATTTACGACAACCGTGCGAGGGCAAAGTTACCGGTTCCACCTCGCCAATCTCCAAAGGGAGCATGTGATGCCCGATAGCGAACAGCCCGACCTCACCCGCCTTACAGTCGATCTGCTGAGCGCCTACTTCGCCAACAACAGTGTGCCCAGCAGTGAATTGGCTGCACTGATCGATCAGACCCGATCGGCACTCGCAGGCCAGTCGGCATTGGGTGCGGAAGCCGAAGTGCCGCAGAAGCCAGCGGTCTCGATCGAGGAGAGCCTCGCTTCGAGGGAGCACATCCTCAGCCTGATCGACGGCAAGCCCTACAAGAGCCTCAAGCGTCATCTGGCAAACAACGGCCTGACGCCTCCCGAGTATCGCTCGCGCTATGGACTGGCCGCTGACTATCCGATGGTCGCTCCCGCCTATTCCGAGCATCGCCGTGCCGTCGCGCAACGCATGGGCCTCGGCGGTCGCCCCGGCGGCGCCAAGCGGGACGCAACTTCGGCGTCCGGCAAGGACCGCAGCGCCGCAGCGAAGCCTGCCGCCGACAGCAGCGCCGGCGTCTCCGCGCCCGTTTCTGGCGAACCCGCAGTAAAGGCCAAGTCGTCACCTGCCGCAAGCAAGCCCGGCACGCCCTCGACTGCTCCGGAGAAGGCGGCCACCGCGCCTCGCGGGGGCAAGAAGCGGTTCGCCAGAGAGCCGCAATCGGCTACGGAAACCGCGAAGGCCGCAGAGCCCAAAACCGCCGTAGCACCCAAGACCGCTTTACCCTCCAAGGCCCGCAAACCGGCATCCGCCAAGCCGAAGTCGAAGAGCGCGAAATCGGCTGACACGACCACCGCTGCTGCAAAGCCGGAATCGGCCCCCGTAACCTCCGCCACGCCGGCAGCAGCTACGCCGGCGGCCGGCTCCACCGCCGGCGCACCGAAGCCAGCAGCCTCGAAAGCCAAGCGCAGCGGCTCCACCGCTACCCGCTCCGCCAAGGCGGCTGCTCCGAAAGCAACGTCAAAGGCACGCAACACGCGCCCCAAGACCGAACCCGCCAAGGCGGACACGAAGCCTTCCGAATAACGACCCACGACCCGGCAGAGCTTTGTTCTGCCGGGTCGCGGCCTCTTTTCCTGAACTTGCCCCTGCCTGAACTTGTAGACGGCTTGTCATGCGCCCCCTAACCGCATCGGCAATTTCCTCGCTCCCTGAACCATCATTCCTGAGACCTCCAGTGAGCTGTGCCGGCAATATCTTTGCCGACCCGAATGCGGCGCACTAGCGGACGTCGCACACCTTCCCCTGCGGCAGAAGATGTAACTAGCTCGGTTTTGCATCCGACTTGAGTTTTACCCATCCGAAACGGATGCGGATCGAATTGCCGCTGAAAAAATCGAGCAATAAAAGCTCAGCTGTACCGAATGATGGTGCGGATGAGCGACGATGCGATATCGTTGCAAGGGGGAACGCCGATGTCGCTAACTCAGGATTCCCGCGCCCTATCATGTCGTAGCCGCATCGTCCGGGACTGCCCGGCAGACGCCGTTACTGACGAGGTCACTGTTACTACCGCCGCACTTTCATGAGCAAACCGCTCAAGCCCGGAAGCTCGGGCCTCATCGCCGTGCTTGGCGCGGGGATCGCAGGTCTTGCTGCGGCCGCGCAACTGTCGGCGGCAGGCCACAGAGTCATCGTAATCGATCAGAGCCATCGGGCCGGCGGCACCCACCGCAGTCGCCAGATCGGTCCCTATACTTTCGATGTCGGCAGCGTATTTTACGAAGAAACTGCAAGCATCTTCGATCTCGCGCCGTCTTTGCGCGAGATCTGCCCGGAAGTCGCAAGCGTCCAGCGCAGGATCGCACCCGACGGATCGATCCTGCTCTATCCGATAGCACCCAGGGACTTGCTCAGGCAAAAGCCCGCGCGCCTGGCATTCTCGGCGCTTGATCTGCTTTTCTCCCGCCTAACGCTGAAGCCGGATGGTTCGCTGGAAACGCTCTGCCGCAAGAGATTGGGCACTCGTTTCTTCACCGATACCGGTTTGCGCCACTACATAACACGTTTCCATCACGTCCAACCTCACGCCATTGACGAGGAATTCTTCTTCCGACGCATGGCGATCATTGACCGCTTTACGCGGCTGGAGAACTTGGCACGAAGCGCAATGCGGGTCTTCGTCCCTGAAAAGGGTTCGGCAGCCCGGCACTGGCCGATGCGCGTCCGTCCCAGACAGGGCTTTGACGTACTCTTCTCCGCCATCGTCCAGCACCTCACCGCTCAAGGGGTGACCTTCGCGCTTGGAGAACGCCTGGAAGCACTGGAGAAAGACGAAGCCTTCTTCCGTATCCGAACCGAAAGCTGTACGCGTCTGGCAACTTCGGTGGTCAGCACCATCCCGCTTGATGCCTTGCACCGCGCGCTGTTTTCGGAACCCTCGGGCCTTGAAAGCCTGGACATGACAACCCTTCACGTCTCAGCGGAATGGCTTCATCCGGACAGCGGCAACGTCCTTTTCAACTTTCATCCCGACGGCGCGTGGAAGCGAGCGACAGTCTATTCCCGCATCTATCCGAATTCCGCCAACGAAAGAGCGTCCTTCTCAGTCGAGACGACGCTCGCGCCGGGCTCCGCGCATGAGCCGCAACCGACTTTCGAGGCCTTTCGCACACACGCCCTGCAGTTGGGGCTCGCTCGGGGCCTCAGACTGGAAGGTCATGATCTCGTGAAGAGCTGCTACCCGCTTTACACCGTCGGCTATCGGAAAAAGGTGAACGCGGTGCTGGATCGCATCAAGCGCACCGGGATCGTAACAGCCGGGCGGCAGGGTCGCTTCGAATACCTTCCCACCTCGACGGGCGTAATTGCTCAAGTATCCCACCATGTCGGCGTGACGGCAATGGCTTCGGCTGCCCCCGGAATAGCGGCATGAAGGAGTCTTGCCAATGACTGCAATCAGGCCGGCGCACAACCTGTTCAGCGCGGATCACGGCACGAATACGCCGCCGTATTCCGGCGATACGCAAGCCATTCGCCCTCGCGTGCGCATCTTTAACGTAAAATACAGCCCCAACCTGGGCGATGGCTTGCTGTCGGAATGTCTCGAACATGCGCTGGTGCGTTGCGGCGCGCATGACGATACCTGGTCGGTGGACCTTGCCGGCCGCACCGCCTACGGCCCCGGCGCAGCGGGGCGTGGCCCCTTGATCCGCGCGCTGCACATGCTTCCCACACCCATGCGGGAACTGGCGGTGCGCCTTCCGCTCGCCGTGCAGTCCCGCCGGCGTTGGCGACCGCACTATGATGCCGCGTTGCCAGGGGCGAGTTGCATCGTCATCGGCGGCGGCAATCTTATCGTGGATCTCGATCTCAATTTTCCGACAAAAATCGCTCTGGCTGTGGAGGCAGCGGAACGACGCGGTCTTCCCGCCTTCATCTACGGCTGCGGCGTGTCGTCCGGATGGAGCCGAAGCGGTCGGGCCCTCATGCGCCGGGCGCTGGATCGACGCATCCTGAAAAAGGTCTACGTCAGGGATGAGCGCTCCCGGCTACTATGGAACGCCGAATTCGGCACAGAGTTCGACCTGCCTGCGGGCGTGGTTCCCGATCCCGGGCTGTTGGCCAGTTGGCGTTACAGGATCGAGGGGATAGCGCCGCAAACGAACAATGGCAGGCGCTCCATCGGCCTCAACATTACCAGCCCTCTCGCCGTGCGCTACCATTCGACGCAGCAGGTCGAGACGGAGGCTCTGGAAACCTGGTATCGGAACTTGGCGAAGGCTCTCGTCCTAGCAGGCAACGATGTCACCATATTCACGAACGGAAGCCCCGAGGACCGCTCTTGCGCCCGACGTATTAAAGCGGATGTGCAGGCAGACCTACCCGCCGATCGCATTGCTTACGTCGAGCCCGAAACGCCTGCACAGCTCGCAGGGCTTATCGGAAGCCTCCAGGGACTGGTCGCTTTTCGAATGCACGCCGTAATTGCGGCCTACTCTTGTCGAGTACCGTTTGTGGCACTGTGTTGGGATCCGAAGCTGGATTCTTTCCTTGAATCGGTGAACCTGGAAAAATGGCTCATCGATCCCCTCGCCTGCTCACCCCGATCGACTTGCGGCGTTCTGGAAACCGCCATGTCCTCCGGCATCGACGCTCAGGTGCACGCTGCCACTCTGGCGCAAGCCAGCGATAGCGTAGCGATCCTCAAAGCGGAAATGGATCGGGCGGTTGCAGAGACTCACCGGTGAGGTTCGCATTCATCGCGCTGCCTACCTTAACGGTCCTGCTTATAGTCTTGGGCATCCAAGTTCCGGTTCCACATCGCGCCACCGCAGGGCTCAATGCCAAGACGGCAAGTGTCTTCTCATCCGTAGAGGGACAAAATCCGGCATCGAACACGCCCATGCGCCTCGGCGCGGCCTCCAATTTCTCGCAGGGCTGGAACGAGGCGGTGTTCGGAGCCGCACTTGCACTTCCCATTGCGAACTGGCGCGACAGTCTGCGCTGGGCGGATATAGAGAAAGTCGAAGGGCAGTACGTCTTCAATACCCCGATGACAAAGTACCCGGCGCGCCTCACGGAACGGAACGCGCGGCTCACCTTGACGCTCAACTGGGGCAATCCGCTCTATGACACGGGTCATACACCACATTCTCCAGCCGCGCTCGCTGCCTTCTCACGGTTTGTAGCGGAACTTGTGCGCCGTTACCCGGCCATCGATACGTTGGAGATCGGCAACGAGATCAATGGCAACAACTTCGTCAATGGTCCCGTGAGGGATACGAATCTTGCGGGGCGCAGGGCCTATCATCTTGCCATGGTGAAGAGCGCCGCAGAGGGTGTGCGGCAGGCCGCTAGATCGGTGCGTGTGATCGGTGGCTCCGTCCATTCGCTGCCCGCGGGCTTTCTGTGGCCCTTGCTGGAAAGTCGCGATGCAGCCTTCCTCGAAGGCCTGGCGATACACCCCTACACGACGCCGATCGATCAATTGCCCGCACAAGTCGGCGTGCTGCGACGCCACCCCGCCGCGCGCGACAAGCCCCTCTACATCACGGAACTGGGGAGCCGGGATCCACGCACAGCCCCCGACGAACTGGTGCGGGCCTATGCGACGCTATCTTCTCTCGGCGCTAAGGAATTGAACTGGTACCCACTCAACGAGAGGGGAGACGGCTTCGTGCCGCTGCTTCGGCGAAATGGCGAGATCACGGATGCCGGACGGGCCTATCGCTTCGCCATCGACCACTTCACCGCCTTTCGCGGTGTGGACCGCAGCCCCGATCGCTTTACCTTCATCCATGAATTCGGCCCCAGGACATGGGTTCTCTGGGGAGCGCCAAGAGCGGTTCGCATCGACAACGCCAAAGTCAGTGCCTTCAGCGCGACCGGCAAGCGCCTTGGCGCCCAAGACCTCATGATGGACGAAACAAGAGTGATAGTGCTTCAAGGCCGCGAGCCTCTGGCTCTGGGCGGGAACGTCAGGCTGGACTGCACAGCGCTGATCGCCGACAGCCTTTACGGCTTCACCTATCCCGCACCCGGTGCCGCGCTCGCTTCGACCGGCTTCACCCTCTATTCTCGCAAGGCCGGAAGCTTGCTCCCGCTCGAGACGCTGCCGGGACAGCAGGTCGAGGGGGTGCCCTGGACACCGTACCTCGGTCGGCAGGGATACGCTCTGCCGAGGGTTTCCGCAGACCTCGCGTTGCCAAGTCCTGGCGAAGACGCAGTGGTCATGGAATATCGCGTATCACACGGTGGTTCGCTGCAAGTCCTGGGTGAATTCACGGCGGCCACTGCGGGCGCGCGCGGAGCCGACATCAGCTTCTCGATCGACGGACGTCAGATCACGCAACCGCAGCGATCTTCCGGATATGTCATTGATCGGCAGCTACAGGTCCGGCCGGGGCAGAAGCTGGCTTTCGCCATTCGATGGAACGAGAGCGCCCGAGATAGCGCCACCAAGTACCGCGTTCGTCTGTTCGCTCGATCTTCGTGTCCCGGCGCCGTAGCCGTTGGAAGAACGGACGGCACCTGACGAAGGGTGCTCTTGAGCGCCAATTCTCCCACAATACCCTCCTCCAGTTTTCGGCGACATTGTTCGGATTTTGCGGGATCTGGAATTTCCCAGAAAACTGACCGGGTCGAACGGCCTGCTGCCATCTAGGCCGTCGTCGCATGCGCGACTTTCGCGCGACCCTTCCCGCTGGCTAAGCGAATCCGGGTCGCGAGCCATAAAAAACGCACTCGCGACGCAAAGAATTCTTCCGCCTAGGGCTTAGTCCTTAGATTCATGCGATCCGTATCTTTGCCTATTCCGCACCGTTGAAATGCTTTCCGAAAGCTGACGATTCCGCGACCGGACCGACCTTATGGTTAACGCCACCTTTCGCGACCTCGAGCCAATTGGTTGTTCGCGTTCGGAAAACAGGCGGCCACTTCACAGGCGAATCTAAAGCATCCGAAATAATACCTATGCAGCCACAACTAGCATGAAATAATTGACGCACGCACCCATTAAAACCGATTCACCTCACCGAGAAGTTCGAGATTAGCTTTATTGGACGAAAAGGAAACTCGCAAACAACGAATTTCCCAGCCAACTTGACGATCAAAAAGATCGACTTACTTGGCCAACCGCGAGTTTATGAGCCATGAGCACCAAGATCAACAGCAATTCTGTCTCCGCTGCTGCAAGCCTCACGACTTACTACGGTGATATTCTTGAAAAGCAGCAGTGGTACCTCGACGGCTCGACCCGGTCGAAGCTGAGCATCGATGCCTATTCCGTGTGGAAGGACTACAACGGCGCGGGCGTGAAGATCGGTGTCGTGGACACCCAGATCGATTTCCGCCACGCCGATCTCAAGAAAGCCTACAGCACCTCGCTGGACTTCAACTTCGCGGTTGGCACCGACAACGTGGCGATCAGCGCCACCGCGCTCCCCGCATCGCACGGAACGCTCGTAGCCGGCGTGATCGCCGCAGACGCCGGTAATGGCGTGGGAACGGTGGGCATCGCCTCCGGCGCAACCCTGATCGGCTATGGCGTCGATTACGGATCCGCCAACGCGGTGGGCCAGATCGTGGCTGCGCTTCAGAAGTCGTCCGAAGTCGACGTTTCCAACAACAGCTGGAGCTTCGTGGAGAATTTCGCGGACAACTTCGCCGTTAATCCCGAATACAAGGCTGCGCTCGTCCGCGCCGTATCCGAAGGTCGCGGCGGCCTCGGCACCTCGCTGGTCTTTGCGGCAGGCAACGCCGGAACCACAGGCACCTCGAACTATCACAACTTCCAGAATTCGCCCTATTCGATCGCCGTCGGAGCAGTCGACAGCGACGGGAAGGCTTCCTCGTTCACGAGCCTTGGCGCAAACGTCCTCGTGTCCGCCGCCGGACGGGATGTGCTGACCACGACGCTGAGCGATCGCTACGAAAGCGTCAACGGCACCTCCTTCGCGGCGCCGGCCGTCTCGGCCGCAGTGGGCCTCATGCTCCAGGCCAATCCGAACCTGGGCTATCGCGACATCCAGGAAATCCTGGCCTATTCCGCGCACCGGTCCGGCCTGGCGGACGGCGCCAACTTCGGCGACGGCTGGCGGACCAACGGCGCCGACAACTTCAACGGCGGCGGGCTGCATTTCAGCGACGCGTTCGGCTACGGTTTCCTCAATGTCCACGACGCGGTTCGCCTGGCGGAAACCTGGGGGCAGCAGCAGACCTTCGCGAACCTAGCGACCGTGACCAAGACCGTCGTTTCGGCCCAGACCATGGTCGCCGGTTCCAACGATCACATCTCGCTCGACATCCAGGTGACGGAAGCCGTCAATCTGGAGCACGTCCAGCTTTCGATCGACCTCAACTGGCTCAATACCGGCGATCTCGACGTCTACCTCACCTCGCCCGACGGCACCCAGGTGCGCCTGGTCTACGACCTTCCCGAAGAAAGCCGCGTGGGCAGCATCCGCAACTTCACGTTCGGCTCCGTCGCCTCGATGGGAGAGGACTCGGCCGGAACCTGGAAGGTGGACATCTACAACCGCGATCCCGCCGCCGCCGACAAGGCAGGCGCGCCGATGACCGGCAAGTTCAAGGGCGCCACGCTGACCCTGCTGGGCGATGCCGACACCTCGAAGAACGACACCTATATCTACACCGACGAGTTCGGCGTGCTCTACCAGGGTGCCGATCTTGCCAAGCGGAGCGTTCTGAAGGATGCCAACGGCGGCGTGGACACGATCAATGCCGCTGCAGTGACCACGAATACGGTGATCGACCTGACCGCCGCCAAGGCGAGCACGCTTGCCGGAATGACGCTCTCGCTCACGGCCGACGCGATCGAGAACGCCTATACCGGCGACGGCAACGATACGCTCATCGGCAGCAGCGCCGCAAATGTCCTGAATGCCGGCCGCGGCAACGATATCGTCTACTTCAGCTTCGGAAACGACAAGATCGACGGCGGCCAAGGCCTGGACAGCCTCGTACTCAACTACGCCGCAGCAAAGATCACGGGGTCCGTCTCCGCATCGGGCACGGTTCAGATTTCGGTGCGTGCAGGGGAAATGTCCACCGTCACCAACGTGGAAAGCTTCACCTTTTCCGATGGTACTTATTCCTACGATCAGCTGGCAAAGCTGCTTGCTGCGGGCGGCGCCACGCCGATCCAGCCTGCGCCGCAAGTCCCCACCGACACTGGTAATACCAACAGCGGGGGTAACACGAGCGGCGGCGGCAACACGCCGGTAGTCGAAACGCCCACTCCCGGTAATCCGGCCCAGCATGACAGCAGCCCCTATGGAGACGCGGGGAAGGCCTACGCCGTCACCCTGAACGGAACGTCCGGTGATGACCGTCTGACCGGCGGCGCCGCAGGCGAGCGGATCGAGGGCCTGGACGGCATCGACAAGCTGCGCGGCATGGCGGGCGACGACGGCATCCACGGCGGCAATGGCGACGACACGCTCTATGGCGATGACGGCAACGACTACCTCTACGGCGATGCGGGAATCGACACTGTTCTGGGCGGCACCGGCAACGACTGGATCTTTGGCGGCACCGGCGCGGACCGTCTCTACGGCGAGGCAGGCGCTGACACCTTCGTGCTCGACGCCGCAGACATTGCCGGCATGGACACGATCTACGACTTCAACGCCAGCGATGGCGACAAGATCCTCATCACTGGTTCCACCGGCAACGCGACCTTCGATATCGTCACCACCGCGGGGGTCACCTACCTGGAGATGCACGACGAAACAGGCGAGCATCTGCTGGCACGGGTCAAGGGAATCGGCATGGACGGCCTGCAGATGACCGAAACCGATGCGGGCCTGCTCTGGGCGTGAACTAACGCGCCCCATTCCGGCCTCTACCAGGCGGCCGGAATGGCGATCCAGAAGGGAAAGGCTCCGATGCGTCGGGGCCTTTTTCTGTTTTCGCCGCATAATCCTCCTCCGGAATGGAGAGGTCATTGCAGCCAATTGTCGGTTCAAGAGCTTGAGTCTGAACGTTTACACAGAGTGTCACAAAGCAAGAACTACGCACATACTCGTATTATCTGAACCGTATTGGCTTAATAAAGGCAAACCCTCACACAAGGCGTGCATTTAATCGGTTGCTAGCCAATCTCGATCCAGAGTATTCGGTGCGAACGATTGAGAAGAGGATGAAGCGCTGCACCAGATCCACACACGGGAATTGGGCAACAGGGGAACTTCACCAAATCTCTTGAGTGGGCGTGATTTGCTGAACAGATAATCGGGAAGCCGGCACAATCGTCGTCGAAGTTCAGGTAATTCCAGACTCAACGATTTTCGGAAGGAATATCCCGTGGCTATAATTGATGGATCTTCGTTTGGTGACATTCTCTCCGGCAGCTCGGCCGGTGACGAAATTCTTGCGGGGCAGGGTAACGATACCGTTCATGGAAACGGGGGCAACGACGTTATCCAGGGCGGCGCCAACAGCGACAATCTCTATGGTGACGAGGGCGACGACACTCTCTGGGGCCAGGGCTCGCCGGACAAGCTGCGCGGTGGCGACGGCAACGACACGCTCTACGGCGGCGGCGGCGACGATCGGCTTTACGGCGGTGCCGGCGACGACATCATCTCGGGCGGCGCCGACAACGACGTGCTGTTTGGCGACGATCCCAACGACCCGACCGTGACCGGCGCCGATATCTTCCAGTTCGACAAGGACGACGGATCGGACAAAGTCTTCGATTTCGAACAGGGAACGGACAAGGTTCGCCTGACTGAAGGCGCCGGCTATTCGTTCGCCTTCTCGGGAGATAACACCATCCTGACCTACGGAGGCACCTCGGTGCTGCTCTACGATGTCCACCTTACCGACGCGGACATCATCGTCGCCTGATATCCGAAACGCTTTCGCCTGGAGCATTTTCCGATCGGAAGATGCGAAAAACCAGCAGCTTAGCGTGAATGCGCGATCAGAATGACCGCATCCGACATACCAAAAGAACCGGAGAAGGATCACCCTTCTCCGGTTCTTCGTTATCTTAGGGCCAGGCCGTAATCGCTCAGAGTCTGTTTGGAAATTCGCTGAAAGCGAATTTTGCGGCACCAGCCCGCGCCCCCACCCTACCACCCAACGGTAGTATCCTGCGGGTGGTAGGGTGGGGGCGCGGGCCGGTGCCGCTCTAAAATGCCCTCTTGGGCATTTTCCAAACAGTCTGTCAGACCATTAACGACAGCAGGCAGAGCCACCCGGCTGCGGAAACTCCTGCGGCCAATGCCAGCCCGAGCAAGGGATGCTTTCCCACATCGTTCGCGAACATGCGGTTCAACCGAGCCGTGGAGCGATAGTGCAACCCGCCATCGAGGGGGCCGCACTCTGCCGCCGAGGCGGCCCACGGTGACTTCCGCATTGCGTCCTGATCGAACGGCGCTGCATGGCGATGAAGCCCCTGGGGCTGGCCGGGCTCAGAAAAGGACGACATCGGTCGCATCGATCATGGGCTTTCCGCGCAGGGTGGCCATGGCAATGGCTGCTGCCGAGCCACTGCCGTCCACGTCATAGTAAAGCGTCCCGGCACCAAAATCGTAGAACAAGTGCATGTCGGGCGCCGTCGCCGTCTTTCCGATCGCAAGAGTTTCCAGCGCACCGGCCTGCCGGCCGGCCAAACCCGCAAACGCGCCTCGATCGATGGCGATGCGATCCAGCCCGTGCTGGAAATCGAGAATGGTATCGGCGCTCGCCGCGTTTTCCAGGCTATCGTACAGGAAGGTGTCCGCGCCGCCGCCGCCCTGCAACTTGTCTGCACCGCCACCGCCTGACAGGACATTGTCACCATCGTTTCCGTAGAGGATGTTTGCCAGAGCATTGCCAAACCCGTCGATGTCGGCGGCCCCGATCAGGTAAAGCTGTTCGAGATGATCGCCCAGCGTGAAGTCCACCTCCGAGCGAACCACGTCGATCCCACCCGCTGCGTCCGCTTCAATCACCTGATCGCGAATATCGTCGACGTAGTAGGTATCGTCACCGCTCCCGCCCTCCATGCGATCCGCGCCGCTGCCCCCATCCAGTCGATCCGCGCCGCCGCCGCCGACAAGCACATCGTCGCCGCCCAGCCCCTGGAGCCGATCGTCGCCGTCGCCGCCGTAAAAGCGATTGGCATGCGCGTCGCCGGACAGAACGTCATTGTAACCGGATCCGATGGCATCGATCACGCTGGTCGCCAAGCGCTTGCCGTCGACGACGACATTGCCACCGGCAAGGTCCAGACGCACGCCGGCCGTCTGCTCGCTCCAGTCGCCCACAGCGCCAGCCTCGCTCCCGATGGCGGCAGGCTCCGAAAAAATCCGGATATGCCGCGAGGTCGCGTCGCCGACGGCGCTTGCTCCCGAAGAAACCACGAATTCGACCCGATCGCCCGCTGCCAGGCGGACGTGATCCAATGTGAAGTCATATCTGTTCCCCTGAGCGGGGTCGTAGACATGCTGCTGCAGGATCTGCCGGTCGTTAACGGTTACGGTCAGATAGATCCCGTCTCGGGACTGATCCGAGACATCGTAATCGCCCTCGATCCTGAACAGGCCGGCGTTCTGGGCGGTGTAGCGCTCGACCACGGCATAGCGCGAAGCGGCGTTCGTGCCGTTGGAAAAATCGGCGGGCGTCACGGTCGTGGCATTGACCGAGAGGGGCCGCAGCCATTGCGAACCCAGGTAAGGCGTCCAGGGCTCACCGCTCTTCAGGCCTCCGCCCATGGTCTGCAAGGCAAGGGTCTGGCCCGAGCCCGAGCGTGAATAGTAAGACCAGGGGCCGTCGAAGCCGGCACCGCCGCCATCCGTATTCGTGACGTCGAACTGATCGAAACTGTCTGCAACCAGTGCACCCGCGTTGAACTGCACCGATGCCGCCGAAATTCCGCCTTCGGACTTCAGCAGGATCGGCACGTCCGCCGAAATCTTCCCGTCGAAGTCTGCGATGCGGTTTCCGCGAAGATCGTAGGCGGACACTCCGGAGGCCAGCGTGACCGATCCGGTCTGCCCCCAAAGCACGGCGGCCTCTCGGCCGAGGGTGTAGAAATAGGTGAAGTCGTCAGTAGCGACCCGCGCGATCGTATCGCCTTCCTTAAGAAAGCCGTCGAACACGCGAAAGGTTTCACCGGCGGGAGTCGCGCTGGCCGCAGTCGTGTTCCAGAGCTCCATGTTCGGGAAATAGGACTGGCGCGCAAGGGCATACCAGCTCGCGCTCTCGATGCCGGCCGCGCCCATGACGCTCAGCATCTTGGCGAAATAGGCCGGCGCATCGTCCAAAGAGGTGAAGTCGCCGCCGAATTCCGTGACCCTGATGTCGATCTCGTTCCCGACCACGCCGCGAAGGACAGCGATCTGATCGGCGAATTGCTCGGGCGGCGTCGTGTAGGGATGGATCGAGATGGCATCCAGGATATCCAAAGTACCCAAGGCCTTGAGATCGGAAAAGTAGTCGACCGGGATGGAATGCGTGGCGCCGCCCACCAATTCCACGTCGATACCGGCCTTGCCAAGCGCGCGATCCACGGCCGCGACCAGCTTTGCATAGTAATCGTCCCGATTGGCCGCCGAAGCGCTTGCGATGGGGCCGGTCACGAACGAGTTCGAGTTGTATTCGTTGCCGATCTCGACCGCCTGGACCCCAGGATATCGCTTCAAGGTTGCCACGACGAAATCCGCGAAGGCAGCGCGGCCGGCATCGCTGTAGACGGTATAGCCCTGGTCATGGAGCGGGTTTGCATTTGCAAAAGTCAGGGTGACGGAGAACCCCCGGCCAAGCGCCTGGTCGACCCAGGCCGCTTGTGGCACCGAAAAGTCGTACTTCCCCGCGGCATTCTCCACAGCGGCCCATGGCACGCTGTCCCGGATCGAGTCCGCGCCCAGCTTGCCTGCCGCATCGAGAAGCGAAGTGCTCCAACCCTGGCTGAAATGGGTCTGCGCCCCCAAGACTATACTCATGAACCGTCCCTTGAATGATTTCGCCATATCTAGCGCAGACAGGGTTACAATCGATGCATATGCTTGGTTACCCGAACCACCATCTACGTTGATGGCGAATTGATATCGAGATAGGTATTTTTACTCAGTTCGAATCCGGCGAACAGAACTCAAATTTTAAATAGTTACATCCAATACAGACTAATTTGTTGCTCATAATATTTATCTTTCGGCTGAAATCCTTGCAGAACGGCTCTTCTTCATTCTTCACCTCGGATCAAGGCCGGGAAAACCAGACCGGATTGGAGCCGATCGAACTGCGTACCTTCCCCCAGCTCGGCTAGTGTCCTCACGGGCCGTTCACAGGAACTGCCAGGTTCCGGAGATCGCAAGCCGCAATGTTCGATAAGCCAGTCATCTCAAGCAATCCGGCCAGAATTCTGCCTGAAAAATGCTCGCGGGGACATTTTAAAGCGGCATCGGCTGCTCGATGAATGCCGCGCCGATCGTCCTGTTCTGGATCCTGGCGATCTGGGCCATGGCCAGCCGCCCACCTTTCGCGCTCTACCTGTTTTTCGCGGTCATGCCGTTCGGAGCCTGCGCCGCCATTCCCACGAACGTCACCGGAGGACTGACGCTTGTCGCGGCACCGATCGTGGCGCTGATCATCGTCGCCAAGGCATTTCTCGACCGTGACGGACCGGCCTCGTTCCTTACCCTTGCGCTCTTGCCGAACCGATTGCTTTGTCTTTTCGCCTTCTGGATCGTCGTCAACGTCACCACGCTGTTCATGCCGCGCCTCTTTGCGGGAGACATCCTGGTGGTCCCGGTTCGCGGGATTCTCAGCACACCTGCTCCCCTGCACCCCTCCGCGCAGAACCTGTCTCAGTGGGTCTACATGTCGATTTCGGTCTTTACCGTATTCGCATTGGCCAGGTTGTTGCAGGCTTCCGCGATGAGGCAGCATGCGCTCCAGGCCATCTGCCTGGGCGCCGGCATGCTGATCGCAACGGGATTGATCGATTTTGCCAGCCAGTATGTTCCGCTAGGCCCCGTTCTCGCGCCTTTCAGGACGGCCTCCTACGCGCTGGCCACCGAAGTCGAAGTGCTGGGATCCAAGCGCGTCGTCGGCCTTATGCCGGAAGCCTCCGCCTTCGGCAATTACTGCCTCGGCTTCCTGTGCGCCCTGCATTTCTATCGTCGCGCAATAGCGAACCGGACCTTGCGTGAACGCATCTGTCCCATACTGCTGGGCCTGCTGCTGATCCTTTGCTGGCAGTCAAAATCCTCGGCAACTTACGTAGGACTGGCCCTGTTCTTCGCGATGGCTGGCCTGGAATGGCTTCTGCGAGCGAACATCGAACGAAACGGCGCACCGATCTACAAGCAGGGCCTGCTCGGCGAATTGTCGGTTGTCATGATCGTGTTGATCGCGATCATGCTGACCTTGCTCTTCAATCCCAGCCTGCTCGATCCGATCCTGGCCATGATCGACCGGATGGTGCTGCAGAAAACCTCGTCGCTCTCCTACGAGGAGCGCGGGATGTGGCGTGTGATCGCGCTTTCCAGCGTGTCCGAAAGCTATGGCTTCGGGATCGGGTTGGGCAGCACCCGTTCTTCCAGCAGCCTTGTCGCGATCCTGAGCGCCTCGGGCATACTGGGAGCGTTACTTTTCTATGCTTTCGCAGCGCAGTCTTTCTTTCGGTCTCCCCGGTATGCAACGGTTGAATCCAGGATCGTCATGTCGGCTTTCCGGTTTTCCTATGTCCCCATGATCGCCGTGTCGCTGATGATCGCGGATGCCAATTTCGAACCGCTGACGGGCTTCGGGTTCGGCATTGCTGCCGCCCTGTCCATCGCGCTCTCCCGGCAAGGCAAGGAGGGCGCGGACTCCGTGCCGTCCCACGCGCGGCCCGCCCGTTCCCGTGGGCTGCCTTTCAACGCCACCTTCCAGCAGCCTTCCTGACGATCCGAGGCAAATTCATGGCATTAGCGCCCCACCACAACGAGCGTTACGAACTGCTGGATGAACTGCGTGGCATCGCCGCCCTCATCGTGCTGCTGTTTCATGTCGGCACCCGCACCGGCGCCCCGGCAATCGCGGCCAACGGCTACCTGGCAGTCGATTTCTTCTTCATGTTGAGCGGCTTCGTCATCGCCCAGGCTTACGGCAAACGGCTTTCCAGCGGCATGAGCTTCACCGATTTCACCAGACGACGATTGGCGCGAATGATGCCGATCGTGTTGCTTGGCGTCTGCCTGGGTACCGCTTACGCGCTCACGCGCTGGTTCGCCGCGCCATCGCGATCGGATAGTCTCGGCGGCATTCTCGCAAGCGCTGCGCTGAATGGCATGCTGCTGCCGAAATGGTGGCATGGCCAGGCGACCGGCTGGGAAGTCTTCCCCATCAACGGGCCGTTGTGGTCGCTTTTCTTCGAAGTGGTCATCAACCTGGCATGGGCCGGCCTGCTGGTATCGAGAAGACCTGCCGTTCTCGTCGCTGCGACACTGGCGAGCATGATCGCGCTGATCCTAGTGGCCGGCTACTATCGCTCCATGGACCTCGGCTGGGACTTGCCAACATTGCCAGGCGGCCTGGCGCGGGTCTCCTTCGGCTTCCTGACCGGGCTGCTTATCCACGCAGCCCGAGATCGACTGCCCCGGCTCGGGAAAGGGGCCGCATCGCTGTCCGTAGCCCTGATAATTGCGGCGCTCGTGCTGCCGTTACACGCCACTCCATGGCTCATCGCCTTGACAGTCATGGTCCTGCCAGCAGCCCTGCTGCTGGCCGTGTGCGCCGGCCATCAGCGCCTCATCCCCGGCGCCGGGTTTCTTGGTGCGATCTCCTACGCCGTCTACGGCCTCCATGTACCGTTCCTGGCGCTCTATTCGGGACTGGCGGAACGCGTCAGCGGCAGGAGCGAGGCCGGATTCGAAGCCTATCTGGTTGTGCCGGCAATCCTTGCCGTGGCCGCACTCGCCACGCGCTACTATGACGGTCCGGCCCAACGCCTCCTCCGTCGCTGGATCGGAGACCAGAGCCCACCGACGCGTTTCAGCGAAACGTCGGGTCTGAAAGCCGGCCGCAATAGGGCTACATGATGCCGCCGCTTAGGCCGGAAGGAGTAGTGCTTCCGGCCCATTGAAACGCACCGGCGAAAGTGATCTAATCCACGCCGCGCTGCTGGCTTCGGCCTGGCGAGCAGGCCCCCAGCGGCACCGATCCCACGATGGGAGCGTGCCATGCAGAAGGCAGCCTTTCTTCTCTACGCCGCTACGGTCTACGTACTGTTCCTGGCGACATTTCTCTATCTTATAGGGTTCGTCGGAGACTTCCCCGGGCTGCCGCTGACGGTTGACCAAGGGCAGCAAAGTTCGCTCGCCGTCGCACTGACCGTCGACATCGCGCTGATCGCCCTGTTCGGCGCGCAGCACAGCATCATGGCCCGGCAAGGCTTCAAGCGGAAATGGACCCGGATCGTCCCTCCGGCAATCGAACGCAGCACATACGTGCTCTTCGCAAGCCTCGCTCTCATAATACTGTTCCTGTGCTGGCGACCGATCGGCGCCGTGGCCTGGGATATTTCGAGCGCGGCCGGGAAAACTTTGGCCTGGGGTCCTTTCGCGGCCGGTTGGCTGATCGTCCTGACAAGCACTTTTCTGATCGACCATTTCGAACTGTTCGGCCTGCGACAGGCCTGGCAGCATGCACGCGGGTCGAGGCCCGCCGCGCCGCGCCTGCGGCAACCGCTGTTCTACAAAGTCGTGCGCCACCCCCTTTATTCGGGGTTCTTCCTGGCCTTCTGGGCCACGCCTCACATGACCGTTGGTCACCTGGTGCTGGCGCTGGGACTTTCGGTCTACATGCTGATCGCGATCACTTACGAGGAACGCGATCTGGTGAGCCTGTTCGGCGCCGATTACGAGGGCTACCGAAACCGAACCGGAAAGCTGTTTCCGCGCATGCACAAACGATAGCACGCCGCGCGGGCGGGCCGTTCACGTACCCGCAAAAGTGAGCGCTTCAATCTTGTTCCCGTCCGGATCGCGCACGAAGGCGGCGTAGTAGTGCGGGTCGTACTGCTCCCGGATACCGGGTGCGCCATCGGCGCTGCCGCCCTGCGCCACCGCCACCCGATAAAACGCATCGACCGCTCCGCGCGTCTCCACCTCGAACGCGACGTGAACCCCATTCCCCGGTGACGGCGCTTTGCCGTCTGCCGGGATGTTAAGGCTAAATACGGTGATCCCGGCACCGTAGCCCACCGCGTCCACCACATCCAAAGTGCGACGAAGCCCCAGTTCACCCATAACCGGGTCGTAGAAGGCGCGGGCGCGGGCGAGATCGGCGGTGCCAAGCGAGACATGGTGCAACATCTCCGGGAAACGGAAACTGAAGCATCCGGTTCCCCTTACGATCCGCTTCGGCGCGTCTCCTGAACGCATCGCAGCGCACGATCCGGTAGACGGCCATTGCCGCCGCAATCCGGACGGATGGAGTGGTCGGGACCGACCTCGCACCTGCAACCGATTTCAGCGACAGTTCGATGCATTTTTGTGTGTAATAAGCATCATACCCACAGGCGATCGTGCGTTCAGCGCTTCTGAATATTGCAATTGCCCTTTAGAAAAATCCGATGCTTTCTCCCGTCACGCCCGCACGAATCTATCGCTTCGGCAACTTCGCCATGGCGCTGCCCCAACGGACGCTCACGCTTGATGGCGAGGGCGTGAAGCTGGGCGGCAGGGCCTCCGGTCTACTTGCCGTGCTGGTCGAGGCCGAAGGCCGTCTGGTCCCGCGAGAGACGCTGCTGGAAGCCGTGTGGCCGGGCCAGGCTATCGACGACAGCGCGCTTCGCGTTCACCTTTCCGCCGCGCGCAAGGTTCTCATCGCAGGCGGACTGGCCGAACCTGCCATCCTCAACGAAGCCGGACGCGGCTATCGCCTGGCCGCCGACGTCACCCTGAACCGAGCGCCCGATCCGGCCCCGGCAGAACCCACGCTTCGCCTGCCGACACGGATCGGCAGGATCGTGGGACGTGATCATGTCACCTCCGCCATTTCCCGCGAACTGCTGGAGCGGCGGTTCATCACCATCACCGGCCCCGGCGGCATCGGCAAGACGACCGCCGCGATCGCCGTTGCCCATGACAGCGCCGAACGCTCGGGAACGAGCGCCTGCTTCGTGGATCTCGCCCCGCTCGGCACTGACGCGACCGTGCTGGAAACGATCGCCTTGAGCCTGGGCGTGGCCGGTTCCGCCGCGTCGCTGCGCCAAAGCGTGGTTGCCCGGCTGGCCGCCCAGCCCTCGTTGATGATCCTCGACAACTGCGAACATGTGATCGACGCGGTCGCACCGCTGGCGGAAGAGCTGCTCCAAGCCGTCCCCGACCTGCAAGTTCTGGCGACCAGCCGCGAACCGCTGCGAGCCGAAGGGGAATGGGTGCATCGGCTGGCCGCGCTCGACGTGCCGGCAGAGGGTATCGTTCCCGAGGAAGCGGCATCGTTTTCAGCGGTGGACCTGTTCCTGCAACGCGCCCGCGCAGCGGGATCATCCTTCGAATGCGACCCGGCCACGCTGGGCGTCGTCGTCCAGATCTGTCGGCGGCTTGACGGTATTCCGCTGGCCATCGAACTGGCGGCGGCGCGCATGGACGCCATGGATCCCGAAATGATCCTCTCCGGGCTGGACGATCGCTTCGCGCTGCTGTCGCGCGGGCGCCGCACCGCCATGCCACGGCATCGAACCCTACGGGCGGCGCTGGACTGGAGTTACGCCCTGCTGGACGACCAGGCCAGGCGCATTCTCGATCGCCTTGCCCCCTATCGCGCGGGCTTCGACATCGAGACGGTGCTAGCCGTGGCGGAAAACCTTGACCTCCGGGCGGCGGAAGCGCGGGACGTGCTTGCCGACCTCGTCGCCAAATCGCTGGTCGTTTCCTTGCTGATGGGCACCACGACCCGTTACCGGCTGCTGGATACCACGCGTGACTACGGCTTGATGCAATTGCGCGAACAGGGCCTGGAAACGGCCGCCCGGCGCGAACACGCCCGCCACCTGCTGAAACGGCTTTCCGACAGCGCCCAGGCCTGGGAGGGCAAGGCCCCGCGCGAGTGGCTTGCCACCTACAGCGGATGGATCGACGATGTTCGCAGCGCGCTCGCGTGGGCTCAGGGCACACTCGGCGACAGCGGCGATTCCGCCATGGCGGTGGAACTGCTGATCGCCGGAGCGTCCCTGTGGTTCCACCTCTCCCTCCCCCGCGAGTTCCTCAGGCACGCGGAAAACGCGCTGGCCACGATGGAAGCCGGCGACGTGAGCGAGGAACTGCAGATCGAACTGCTCTGCGCCTACGGCCATTCGCTCTGGCATACGCGCGGGCCGGTGGAGGCCATGGGCCATGCTTTCGAGCGCGCGCAGGCACTGGCCGAAAGCACTGGATCGGAAGCGCTGGTGCTGCGCGCGGGCTGGGGCATCTGGGCCCATCGCATCCTTGCCGGAGCCTATGCCGAAAGCCTTTCGCTGGCCGACGATTTCGCGCGCCGGGTCGGTTCCGAAGGCGCGCTGTTCAACCGACTGACTGCGGCGCACATGCAGGCCCTGTCGCATCACTTCTCGGGCAACGGGGCCGAGGCGGCCCGCTACCTGAACGAAGTGCTGGCCGGAGACGCCGCCCCGGAACGCGCCACCCACGCCAACCACGCGCAAGTGGACGGCAAGATCGCCGCCATGAGCCTGCTCATGCGCCTGCGCTGGACGGCGGGCGCGCTGGACGAGGCGCTGGCCCTGGCGCGGGCTTGCCGAGAGGACATCGACGACGTCGATCACGCCCTTTCCGCCTGCTACGGGCTGGCGATCGGATGCATTCCGGTAGCGATCGCCGCAGGCGAAAAGGCGCTCGCCGGAGCATGGATCGATGCGCTGGCCCGCCATGCGGGACGCAGCGGGCTCGACCACTGGGCCGCCTTCGTCCCCGGCTACGGCGCCGCGATCGGTAGGGCGGTTGCGCCCCCGCAAGGCGCGTCGCGCATGCAGGAAGAGATGTTCGCTATCGCGAGCGGCCATCCGGGCGACGTGCCGTGGGCGCCCGCGATGCTCGCGAAGACGCTTTAGGACAGTTTGGAAAATGCCCGCAGCGACATTCTTCAAACGGGCTCTTAACACCTCTTCACAACGCTTAACTCACGCCATTGCCGGCGATGCGCCATTGTCATTCCAGCAGGCCGGAACGCTTCCGGTGCATGGAGAGCTGGAATGACGTCGCCCCCGAGAACAGCCCAGTCGGCAACAGCCCAGTCGGCAATGGCCTCGGCAGTCCTGCTGGCACCCGGCCAGGACCAGCCGTTGCTCGATTCGCATGTGCAGTCGTTTCTGGACAGACAGGCCGAAGCGCCCAGTTTTGCCGAAGAACCCAGTCCTGCCCCCACGGCCCGCGCCCGTCAGCACTTCCGGCCCTCGAACCTCCGCTCCGGCGGCGCGGCCATGCTCTACCTCCACGTCCCTGACTCCGAAGGCCAGGCCCCGGACGAGGCCGTGCAGCTGATCGCCGATAGGGCCTGCGCCCTGCTGGTTCTCCAGAGCCTCCCGCTTCATTCCGGGATCGAGGAACTGGAGCCCGTCATCGTCGCCGCGCTTGAGGAACTGAAAAGCGCCACTGCCCTGCTCCTGGGCGGACATGGCATCGGCGCCCTGATCGCCACATGTTTTGCCAGCCGTCCCGCGTCGGCGCCGTTTTCCCTCGAACTGCTTGTGCTGGCCACGCCGCTGCTGGCCTGGCCAGACGCGTCGGGAAGCACGCCCTGGCTGCCCACCGATGCGGCGCGCGGCCGTGCAGCGCTCGCTCGGAAGATGCTCGACGAAGCCGGATGGCCGGGTGGCTACAACGAAGATCGCCTGCATCGGCTGCCGCCGGTCCTGATCCTGACCGCCGAAGTGGATCCCTTCCGCCGGGGCGCGGAACACTTCGCACGGCGATTGCTGGCGGCGGAAGGGGACGTCAGCGCCTTGCGCACGATCGGCAGCATTCACGATTTCGTCTGGCTGCCGGATCTTCTCGACGCACGCTGCACGAAGCCGGCCCACGCGCTGATCGTCGACGCTCTGTGCCCACAGCCGCGCGACGCCGTCGCGGAGGTGGGATGATGCTGATCGGAACCGGCTTCCCGGTGCTGGTAATGCGCCCCGAAGACCTCGCTCTCGCCGGCATGGCCAGCCTGCCGGAACTTCTAATATCTAGAACGATACCATCTGATTTATCTGGATTTCTGGAAAGCGATCGTCCGGCTAATCCTCATTTCACAAGATCGACACTGCAAACCAAAGGGACTGACCAATGACCATCACCGCCGCACCGACCGCCACTGCAACCCCCGGCAAGTCGCTGATCTCGCCTGACAATCATGCTCTGGTGCTGATCGACTTCCAGTCGCAGATGGCCTTCGCCACCAAGTCGATCTCGGCCGAACTGCTGCGTAACAATGCAGCCCTGATCTCACGCGGCGCCAAGTCGTTCAATGTTCCCACCATTCTTACCACGGTTGCCGAGAAGAGCTTCTCCGGCCCGATGTTCGACGAGATCACCGAGGCTTTCGAAGGCCAAGCCATGCTCGACCGTACCAGCATGAACACCTGGGAAGACGAAGCCGTGATCGAGGAGATCAATCGCATCGCCAAGCCGCGTATCGTCTTCGCCGGGCTCTGGACCTCGGTCTGCATCGTCGGTCCGGTCGCTTCCGCCATCGACCAGGGCTTCGAGGCCTACGTCATCACCGACGCCTGCGGCGACATCTCGACCGAAGCGCATGAGCGCGCCGTGGAGCGCATGATCCAGCTGGGCGCCGTGCCGATGACCTCGCTCCAGTACCTCCTCGAACTCCAGCGCGACTGGGCCCGCACCGAAACTTACGACAGCACCACCGGAATCGCCAAGAAGTGGGGCGGAGCCTACGGTATCGGCATCAATTACGCGAAGACCATGTTCGGCGCGTCCGAGGGCGGCCATTGATCTGAAGCTCGGGACCGGGAGCCTCAACCTCCCCAACCGGCCCTCGCCAGAGATTTCCGGTCCCCACCATTTCCAGTCGACACGTCACACCTGCACACACATCGAAGGATCAGCATCATGGGTACCGTAACCACCAAGGACGGCGTTGAAATCTTCTACAAGGACTGGGGTCCGAAGGATGCGCAGCCGATCGTCTTCCACCACGGCTGGCCGCTCTCTTCCGACGACTGGGACGCCCAGATGCTGTTCTTCCTGTCCAAGGGCTATCGCGTCGTCGCCCATGATCGCCGTGGCCATGGCCGCTCCGCACAGGTCAGCGAAGGCCACGACATGGCCCACTACGCCGCCGACGCCTCCGCCGTTGCCGAACACCTCGACCTGCGCAATGCCGTCCACATCGGCCACTCGACCGGCGGCGGCGAAGTCGCGGCCTATGTCGCCCGCTACGGCATTCCGCAGGGCCGCGTCGCCAAGGCCGTGCTGGTCAGCGCCGTGCCGCCGATCATGATCCCCACCGATCGCTACCCGGACGGCGTTCCCGTCGAAGTGTTCGACGGTTTCCGCGCCGCCCTTGCCGCCAACCGCGCACAGTTCTTCCGCGACGTCGCTGCCGGCCCGTTCTACGGCTTCAACCGCGAGGGCGCCGACGTGTCCGTACCGGTGATCGACAACTGGTGGCGCCAGGGCATGATGGGCAGCGCCAAGGCTCATTACGAAGGCATCAAGGCCTTCTCCGAAACCGACCAGACCGACGATCTGAAGGCGATCACCGTGCCCACCCTCGTCCTGCACGGCGATGACGACCAGGTCGTTCCCTACAAGCACGCCGCGCTTCTCCAGGCCGAAATCCTGCCGAACGCCACGCTCAAGATCTACGAGGGCTATCCCCACGGCATGCTGACCACCCACGCCGAAGTGATCAACCCCGACCTGCTCGCCTTCGTGCAGGCCTGAGTCAAGACGCCGAGGAGAGCCCCCCGATGAAAGCCTACCTTCTCTCGATTGCCGCCGGGTTGCTGGTGGGCGTGGTCTACTCTCTCCTCGGCGTCCGTTCGCCGGCGCCGCCGATGATTGCCCTGCTTGGACTGCTCGGCATTCTGCTCGGCGAACAGATCGTGCCGCTGGCGAAGAAGATCTGGGCGCACGAGGAAGTCGCCCAGTTCGTTCAGACCGATTGCCGCAAGCATGTCCTCGGCCGCCTGCCGGGCGACAAGTTCCCCTGCCGCACTTCCGATCACAAGGCCGAGGCGTGATCACCCGCCGCCAGACGCTTGCAGGCGCGGCCGCCACCTCGCTGCTGCCCTCGCTTTTCACCCAAACTGCCCGTTCCAAGGAAGCCGCCATGACCGACACCATCATCGTCAACGCCAAGATCACCACGCTCGACCGCGAGAACCCGCAGGCCG
>NZ_JBJDRF010000021.1:0-77082 GCF_044987305.1 Novosphingobium sp. ZW T3_23 | reverse complement strand
TGCCCGGCGCCTTCGGGGAAAGCCGCGTGCCCGGATCGTGGAGCGAAAGCTCCACCTTCAGCGCCGGCGGCTCCTGGGTAGGACCGGACGGATACCTGGGCTTTGCCTATACCCGCGTGCGCAGCAAGTACGGCCTGCCCGGCCACAGCCACGAATACGAGGATTGCCATACGCACGGCCCCAGCCTCCACTGCGGATCGCATGACCATGACGACGACGATCATGACCATGATCACGACCATGACCATGAGCACGAGGACGAAAGCCTGTTCGTGAAGCTCCGCAGCGAGCGTTTCGACATCCGCAGCGATTATCGCGACCCCCTGCCCGGCTTCGAACGCGTGCGCTTCCGCATGGCGCACACCAGCTATCGCCATGACGAGATCGAGCACGACGAGATCGCCACTACCTATCGCAACAAGGCTTTCGACTTGCGGTTCGAACTGACCCACAAGCCGCTGGCGGGCTTCAGGGGCGTGTTCGGCGTCCAGCACTGGGACAGCACCTTCAGCGGCATCCAATCTTTCATCGAGAACGGCGAGACCAGGTACACCCCGTTCGACATCGACAACACAGCCCTGTTCCTGCACGAAAGCCGCGACTTCGGCCCGGTCCGCATCGAAGCGGCGGTTCGGCAGGAATGGCAGCGCATCCGGCCGCAGACCTCGCTTGCCGCCTTCATGCCCGCCACCTCGCACGATCCCTTCTCCATCTCGGCCTCGGCCCTGTGGAAGGTGGCGGACGGCTATTCGCTGGCACTGTCGCTCGCCCGCTCCCAGCGCGCGCCGAACGTCCAGGAACTCTACGCATTCGGCCCACACTTCGCGTCGAACACCTACGAGATCGGCATGGTGACGGGCCGCACGTTCGAAGGCATGGCCTCTACCGAAAACCGGCTTGAAACGGGCAAGTCCATCAACCTGACCTTCCGCAAGACCAGCGGGCCCACCACGTTCACGGTCGGTGCCTATCACCAGAAGGTGGACAACTACATCTTCGGCCAGACCCTGGACCGTTACGAGGACTTCCGCCTGATCCATTACGTGGCGGCGGATGCCACCTTTACGGGTGTGGACGGTGAAGTGCGCCACCAGGTCATGCCCGAACTGGGCGTCGCGGTGTTCGGTGACTATGTGCTGGCCAAGCTGAAGAACGATCTCGGAAACCTGCCCCGTATCCCGCCGGGCCGCCTCGGCACCCGCATCGACGCGGCGACCGGTCCGTTCTCGGCGCAGGCGGAGTACTATCGCACCTTCCGGCAGGACCGCATCGCCGACTTCGAGAGCGAAACGCCGGGCTATGACATGCTGAACCTGACGCTGTCGTACAAGCTCGACCTCGGCACCGATCGCTGGGCCGAACTCTTCGCGAGAGGCTCCAACCTGACGAATTCGTTCGCGCTCAATCACGCCTCCTTCGTGAAGGACGCCTCGCCGCTGCGCGGACGGAACGTGGTCTTCGGTTTGCGCACGGCGTTCTAAATGCAAATGATCCGGACGGATGCGGCCTTGGAGGGCGCCGCATCCGTCCGGGTCCGTGCCCTGCCGCCCCTCGCCGGGTCCATGGCGATGAAGCGGCCGGGTGAAGGGGAGAGTTCCCGCTCTCCCCTTTCCTGTGATCAGAGCTTGGCCTGCATCCCTACGAAGATGCGCTGGCCCGGATAATAGAGCTCGATCGGCATATCGCTGTTGATGTAGCTCTTGGAATATTCCTTGGTGATGTTCTGCATCTCGAAGAAGACGTCGAAGTGGTACTTCGGGAACCGCAGCGTGATCTTGCCGTCGAGGTAGCCCTCGCCCTTGCGGTAGACCGGGTTGTTGCCGTTGTTCGCATCCAGCGGCGTCACCAGCCACTTCGAGCGATAGTTGTAGCTAAGGCGGAAGTTCAGCCAGTCCTTGTCGTAGAAAACGCTGGCATTGTAGGTGTAGGACGACAGGCCGGGATATTCTTTCAGCGGCTGGTTCGTGGCAGCATTGGTCAGGTTGGTGCGGATGGCGCGGGCATAAGTGAAGTTGCCCGAAGCGCCGAAGCCGTCGAACGGCTGGGGCAGGAACGTGAACACCGTCTGCGCGCTCGCCTCGATGCCGTCCAGCAGCGCGCCCTGCCCGTTCACCGGCTGGCGAACGGTGTAGGTGACCCCGTCCTGGAACAGGTCCACACCGTTGTTGACGACGTCGCGGATCACGAAGCTCGATTCGTATTTTTTGTAGTAGCCAAGGCTGAGCATGGTATCGGCATTGGGATACCAGGCCAGATTGAGTTCCCACTGGTCGGCGCGATAGGGCTTCAGTGCCGGATTGCCCGCCGTACAGATGTCGTCGGTTCCGGAAATCGTCTGGTCATCCACGCAGTTGATGTTCGGCACCAGGTCCAGCGGCCTCGGGCGCGCGAGGTTTTTCGCGAAGTTCGCGCGCAGATAGAGGTTGGGCTGAAGTTCGAGGTTCGCGTTGAACGCCGGCAGGAAGTCCGTGTAGCTGTTCGACAGCGACAATTGCTGCGCGGCAATGACCACAGTTTCGGTACCGCCGGTTGCGTTGAAGCGCGTCACCCGGCTGATGTTGGTGCCGAGGCCGGTGTCCTTGGTATGGGTCACGCGCAAACCGGCGTTACCAGTCAACCGCATACCCAGGACTTCGGTATCGATGTCCAGCATCGCGTAGCCCGACAGGATCTGCTCGGTGATCTTGGCACTGGGAATCTGCGGCAAGCCATCGGCGAAGCGCACGAGATCGTGATCGAAGCCGGACAAGTCGTAGATCTGCGAAAGCACTTCGGAGTCGAAGTTCGGGAACGCCAGACGGCTGGGAATGCCCGCCGGTGCGTTCTTGAGACCGGTGTAGAGCGGCGCGCCGCCGGTGACGCCGCCGAGCGAGGAGATCAGCGAGCTGTATTGCGCGGGTGTGATGTACCAGGTGTTGCCGTTGCGCGGGACCGCCGGATTGTTCTGGATCGTCGTCGTGTAGGAAACGTTGGCGCTCGACTGATAGGTCATCGTCGCGGGATCGATCAGCATCGATCCACCGCCCAGGTAGTTCAGGAACTTCTGGCGGCGCGCCTGGGCACCGAACTGGAACTTGCTGACGATCGGATGATCGATCTCAAGATCGGCATCGAACTTCAGCTGATCTTCGGTGTTGTTGTATTCGGCCGGGCGATACTGCAAGGCAGGGCCATAGACCGGAAGCACCTGGCCGTTAGCGCCAGTCCGCGTGAAGTCCGCGTAGACGGAAGGATCGGCGGGATCGAAGTTCGAAGGGAACTGGAAGGCCGGAATGCCTTGGGAATTGTTGCGGTCCACCACGATACCCGAAACGCTGGTGCCCAGCGAGATCAGGTTGGTTTCGGACTTGGTATTACCCTTCGCGTGCGATCCCATGAAGTCGATCTGCAGGCGGTCCAGATCCCAGCGGAACCCGCCCGAGAAGTACTTCGATTCCTGATCGTAGCTGAAGTCCCGCCGCTGCACGCCCACGATGTTCGCGGCGCCGCTCCAGTTCGGATTGGCCGCCGTACCGATATTCACGGCATTGAGCGCCGTCGTCACGCCGGTGACGACATGATTTTCATTCACCGTGGACGTTCCCAGCGCCACCTGCTGGCGCGAGGTGCCGCCACCGGCGCCCGCAGCCAGTTGCGGATCCAGGTTGAAGCGCTGAATCGTGTTGAGATCGACGGAGTAGTTGACGTCCTGAAGGTTCTGGTTGCGCTTGTTGACCTGCACGTTGGCGTAAGCGCGGAAGTTCGGCGCGACCTGGTATTGCAGCGTGAGATCGCCCGAAATGCGCTTGTCGTTGCGCTCCAGATGGCGATAACGCGGTGTCAGCGGCGCCCAGTCGAAGAACTGAGTTTCGCAGGCCAGACGATTGGCGGTTGCCCTTGCCGTGGTAGGCCCACCCACACCCGCGCAACTTTCATAGCTGTTGTAGTTGGAATAGAGCGGATCTTCGACGGTCTTTTCAGTCGAATGATCGAAGTCGGCGATCCGGCGCCAATTGGTATTGCTGATATAGTCCTGGCGCGTGTTCACGTCGCTGTAGGTGGCGTTGAACAGGACGCCGAGGCCGTCGATCAGGAACTTCGGCGTTCCCGCAAAGAACGACACGCGCGGACGCCAGGTTTCGGTGGTGTCGAGATGCTGGCCGGAAACGGTGGCGGAAAGGATCGGCTTCAGCAGATCGAGCGGCTTTCGCGTTTCGACGCGCACGGTGCCGCCGATGCCGCCCTCGGTCAGGTCCACGGCATAGCCCTTGTAGACGTCGATCGACTTGACCAGTTCCGTCGCCAGTTCGCGGAAGTCGCCCGCACGCTCGCCCAGTGCGCTGACCTGGCTGACGCCGTTGATCTCGACGCGGTTGAGGTCTGGCTCGACGCCGCGAATGGAGACCTGCACACCCTCGCCGAAGTCACGGCTGAGCTGCACGCCGGTAATGCGCGCCAGTGAATCGCCGATATTCTTGTCGGGGAAGCTGGCGATATCGTCTGCAACGATGGAATCGACGACGGTATTGGCCTGCTTCTTGCGGTTGATGGCCGATTGCAGCGAGGCGCGGGTGCCGACGACGACGATGTCGCTGGCGGTGGTGATGACCTTTTCGGCGGTCTTGTCGTCTATGCGCGGCTGCTTTTCTTCCTGCGCGGATTCCGGCTCCGCTTCGGGATTAGTCTGAGCATATGCAGGGAGGGATGTGGCAAGAGCACCCGCCAGCGCCAGCCCGGAAACCCCTTTCAGGGTATGGCGCCCAACTGACGATGCCGACGAAAATCGATTATTTTCATTGCCATGCTTTCGCATATCCGTCCCCTCTTTCAGTCCCGTCGATACTTGCCTGTCCGGTTTTCCGGTCGCCGATCGAATCAGTTTCTAGACGGACACTTATTGAACCGATATGTGGGATGCAATGGCATAATTTGGACCACTGTGGTTCCAAAACCGGAGGATGATGCAAATGGCGGCCGGAATTCGCGCATGTACCCTTATGCTGCCGCTCATGTGGGGGCTGGTTTCATCGACCTGCGTCGCGGCCGCTGTCGCGGCCACTGGCGCGCCGCAACGCGCGGCACCGGAGCGGCTGAATCGCGGCGCCGTGGCGCTTCCGGCGAAAGACGGCGGGATTCTGGTGACTTGGCGGCTTCTGGCGGACGATCCGAAGAATGCGCGCTTCCGCGTGTTCCGCGATGGAAAGCCGCTGACCATCACCAGGCAGGGCGCGGCGACGGCTTTCGTCGACACATCGGGAACCCCCGCCAGCACCTATGCCGTGCAGCGCGTCGGCGATCGCGTCGGCGATCGCGTCGGTCCGCAAAGTGCCATGATGTGGGACAAGGGCTATCTCTCGATCCCGCTCGTGCCGCCTGCCGATGGCGTGACTCCGGCAGGTGAAGCCTATGCCTATACTGCAAACGATGCCAGCATTGGCGATGTCGACGGTGACGGACAGTATGAGATCGTTCTCAAATGGGATCCCACCAATAGTCACGACAACGCCCACACCGGCTATACCGGCAGCGTCTTCGTGGATGCCTATCGCCTCGACGGGACACGCCTCTGGCGCATCGACCTGGGCCGCAACATCCGCGCCGGAGCGCATTACACGCAGTTCCTGGTCTTCGACTTCGACGGAGACGGGCGCGCCGAAGTGGCGATGAAGACCGGCGACGGCACCGTGGATGGCATCGGCAAGGTCATCGGCGACGCGAAGGCCGACTGGCGCAGCAGCGGCGGCGAAGTGCCGCAGCAGGACCGCACCGGCGCGAAAGTGCTGGCGGACGGTACTAAAGTGGCGCCGATGCAGGGTCGCATCGTCAGGGGGCCGGAATATCTCACCGTGTTCGAGGGGCTGACCGGCAAGGCGCTCGCCACCGCGCCCTACGATCCTCCGCGTTTTCCGGGCGGCAATCCCACGCCCGAGCAACTCGCGGCATCCTGGGGCGACGGCTACGCCAACCGCTCGGACCGCTACCTCGCGGGGGTAGCCTATCTCGACGGTCACTTGCCGAGCATGGTCTTCGGGCGCGGTTACTATGCCCGCACCGCGCTCGCCGCCTGGGACTGGCGCGGCGGCAAACTGACCCAGCGCTGGCTGTTCGACAGTTCTTCACCCGGAAACGCGGACTATTCCGGGCGCGGCAACCACCAGCTCTCGGTGGCGGACGTGGACGGCGACGGGCGTGACGAGGTGATCTACGGCTCGATGGCGGTCGATGACGGCGGCAAGGGCCTCTGGACCAAACCGCTGTTTCACGGCGACACCATGCATGTCAGCGATCTCGATCCAGCGCGCCCTGGCCTCGAAAAGTTCGGCGTTTTCGAGGATATCCGCCGCAACGGCGGCCTTGGCTCAGCCCTGCTCGATGCGCGCAGCGGCGAAGTGTTGTGGACCACGCCCGCCGATCAGGACACCGGGCGCGGCCTGGCCGCCGACATCGATCCGCGCCACTACGGCGCCGAGTTCTGGGGGTCCAACTCCGAGCGCCTCTACGACACCAAGGGCCAGCCCATCGGCCCCGACAAATATCGCCGCCCGCGCCAGATGAACTTCGCGATCTGGTGGGACGGCGACCTGCTGCGCGAGCTGCTGGATGGCACGACGATCTCCAAGTGGAACTGGGAAAACGGCACGTCCGACACTCTGCTTGCGCCCGAGGGGCTGGCCTCGAACAACGGCACCAAGAGCAACCCCGTGCTCCAGGCCGACCTCATCGGCGACTGGCGCGAGGAAGTGATCTGGCGCCGCGCCGACAACCGCGAACTGCGCATCTACACCACGCCATTCAACACGACGCACCGGTTCGTCACGCTGATGCAGGATCCGGTCTATCGCCTTGGCGTCGCGTGGCAGAATACCGCCTACAACCAGCCGCCGCATACCGGGTTCTATTTGGGCGCTGGGCCGAAGGGGCAGCGCTGAGGACGCAGGCGCTCGTTGGCCAATAACCGCGCGCCCCGTCATCCTAAACTTCGTCATCCTGAACTTGTTTAGCTGCGCTGGCCTTTGGCTCAGGATCTATTCCTGACCATCAGCGGCGGTGCTTTCGGCAAAATGGATCCTGAAACGAGTTCAGGATGACGAACACTTGGATGCCGACGCCACGTATCTACCGATTGATCTATCGGTTGACGGTTCGATCCACATGATGAAATATCATCCCACATAAGGCGTTCTCGAAATGCCGCACCCAAGGGAGAATGAATGAGCAAGCTGGTCTGGAGCCGCCGCGAGATGCTGGCCCAAAGCCTGGCCACTACCGCTGTCGCAGGTTCGATGGCGCTGGCGGCAGGGCGCGCGCAGGCAGCGCCGCTTGCGGCCAATGAACCGCTGGGTTCCGGCATCGCCGCGGGAGACGACGTGATCTGGCTCGATGGCGCCGCGCCTTCCGCGCATGAGGGCCAGTCCTGGGGCCAGCCCTGGCCGCGCGGGACGCGATACGACAAGCGCGGCTACGTTCTCGAAGGCGCGAACAGCACGCGCGAGGCGGTGCAGACATGGCCGATGGCCTGGTGGCCGGACGGCTCGATCAAGTGGACCGGCCATGCAACCGCTGCGAACGGCGGCCGCGCGGGCGGATTGCGTGTCGTGCCCGGCAGCGCCAAGCCAGCGCAGACGCTGTTCCTGCGCGAAGCGGGCGACACCATCACCGTTACCGTGGGACGGACCGTGTGGACCGTGGGCAAGTCCGGCGAGGCGCTGATCCGCTCCGCCCGTGTCGGCTCTGCCGAAGTGCTGCAATCGGTACGCCTGCTCGCTAGCGCGCAGGACCGCCCCGATGACGAGGACGGCGCCCCCGCCCTCGCCCGCTGGACCGGCACGATCGAAGGCGCCACCATCGAACAGAGCGGCCCGATCCGCGCCGTGATCAAGCTCGACGGTCGCCATCGCGGTACCGAAGGCGACTGGATGCCCTTCTCCGTCCGCCTCTACTTCCATGCCGGTTCGGACAGCGTGCGCCTTGTCCATTCGATGATCTTCGACGGCGATCCGGCCAAGCGCTTCATCCGCGGCCTGGGCCTCGAAGGCGCAGTGCCGATGCGCGACAAGCTGCATGATCGCCATGTCCGCTTCGCGGGAGAAGGTGGCGGATTGTGGGGTGAAGCCGTTCGTCCGCTGACGGGCCTGCGCCGCGATCCGGGCAAGGCGTTCCGCGATGCGCAAGTGGCGGGGCAGGCGACGCCTCCCCTCGATCAGATGGGCGCGGCCGTGCGCCAGAACATCGAATACGTCCCCGCATGGGGCGATTTCCGCCTTCGCCAGCCCAATTCGGACGGCTTTTCCATCGTCAAGCGCACCAAGCCGGGCTGCGGCTGGATCGACGTCGATACGGCCGGGCGCGCGCCGGGCCTCGGCTATATCGGCGGACCATCGGGCGGCGTGGCGTTCGGCATGCACGATTTCTGGCAACGCTGCCCGGTCGGCCTCGACATCGCCAATGCCGCCAGCGATACCGCGCGGTTCACGATCTGGTATCACGCCCCCGATGCCCCGGCGATGGACCTGCGCTTCTACCACGATGTCATGGGCATGGAGCGCTACGAGGCGCAGAACCTCGGCCTCGACGTCACTTACGAGGACTACGAACCGGGCTGGGGCGATTCCTCCGGCATTGCCCGCACCACCGAATTCCGCATCTGGGCGCTTCCCGCCACGCCCCCTCGCGAACGGCTTGCCGAGATGGGCCAGGGCCTGGCCACGCCGCCACGGATGGTCGCCAATGTCGCCAGGGTTCATACCGCGGGCCTGTTCGGCCCGTGGAGCCCGATCGCGGCGGGCGGGCCTCTGCGCGGCAAGATCGAACAGCGGGCGAAGCAGGAACTGGACTTCTACATCGGACAGGTAGAACAGCGGCGCTGGTACGGGTTCTGGAACTACGGCGATGTCATGCACAGCTATGACAACGACCGGCACGTCTGGCGCTACGACATCGGCGGCTTCGCCTGGGACAACAGCGAACTCTCGACCGACATGTGGCTGTGGTACGGCTTCCTGCGCAGCGGCCGGGCCGATGTGTTCCGTCTGGCAGAGGCGATGACGCGCCACACCGGCGAGGTGGACGTCTATCATTCGGGCCGGTTCAAGGGGCTCGGCACCCGCCACGGCGTGCAGCACTGGGCCGATAGTTCGAAGCAGCAGCGCGTGTCCAACGCCGCCTATCGCCGCTTCTACTTCTACCTCACCACCGACGAGCGCTGCGGAGACCTGATGCGCGCGCTGGTGGACAGCGACCAGGCGCTGAAGACGGTCGATATCGGCCGCAAGGTGATGCACCGCGCCGACGCCAGCAAGCCGCCTGCCGGAACCGGCGCGGTGGTGGCCGAACAGCCGCTGCCGGAAGGTCAGGTGTTCATGCAGTTCGGAACCGTGTGGGGTTCCATGCTGGGTGCCTGGCTGACCGAGTGGGAACGCACGCAAGACACCCGCTGGCGCGATCGCATCATCGCCGGAATGCGCTCCATCGCGGCCCTGCCCAAGGGTTGGTTTGCGGGTGGCGGCGCCTTCGATCTTGCCAGCGGCCGCTTCGTAAGCGCCAACGACCAGGTCAACATGAGCCATCTCAACGGCGTATTCGGCGTGTTCGAAATTACCGCCGAGCTGCTTGAACTGCTCAACGAGCCGGAATTCCGCAAGGTCTGGCTGGATTACTGCGAACTCTACAACGCGCCCGAGGCGGAGTTCCGCGCCCGCACCGGCGCATCGGGCAAGGGCCGCGCGCTGACGCAGGCCCATTCCCGCTACACTGCCTATGCCGCGGTGCAACTCGGCAAGCCGGACCTCATCAAGCGCGCCTGGGGCGAATTCTTCGGCGCGGGCGATCGCGAGGGCCGCGACCAGTCGCGCGGCTCGCACAAGGTGGCAGGATCCGCCGTGCTCAAGCCGGTGGACGAGATCAGCGAAGTCTCCACCAACGACGCGGCGCAATGGGGCATCGCCGCGACGGTGAATCTCACGCTGATCGGGAACCTGCTGGAATGAGGCGGCTCGCCGCCCCTTTGCTGATGGTGCTGCTCTCGGCGGCGGCGGCGAACCCGCAAACCGACGACTTTCGTCATGGCCTGTCGCGGTGGCGCGTCGAGGCCGAGGCGCCCTCCCGCGTCACGGCGCAGGACGGGGTGATGGATATCGATGCGCCGAAAGGCATCTCGATCTGGTGGACCGGGGAACTGACCGGCCCTGTCGCCATCGAGTACGAGGTCATGGCGGTTTCGGAAGGCGGACCGAACGACGCGGTGAGCGACGTCAACGCCTTATGGATGGCCACCGATCCCGCCGCGCCGACAGGGTCACCGCTTGCCCATCCCCGCAGCGGTGCCTTCGCCGATTACGACACGCTCAGAACCTATTACGTGGGCATCGGCGGCAATCGCAACACCACCACCCGGATGCGCCGCTATCTGGGAGAACCGGGCAATCGCCCGCTCCTGCCCGAGCACGACCGCGCAGACCCTGCGGCCATGCTGGTGCCGAACCGCTGGACCGCGATGCGCGTGGCGGCCGAGGGTGGACGGATCACCGTGGACTTCGGCCGCAAGCGGCTTTTCACCATGAACGACACCGCGCCCTACAGCCGAGGCTGGTTCGCACTGCGCACGACCAAGAGCCACTTGCGCATCCGCAACTTCCGGATCGTTTCTCTTGAGCCAGGGCACTGAGGAGCCGCAAGATGGCTCCTCCCCTCGCGCCCTCCCCAATCCATCTGAAACCCGCTCGCCGCTCTTTTCAGCGCTCACGCCCCGTCGGAGGGAATCCGCAGACCATGCCGCGCCGCGAAGCGGGCGAAGCGCGTCAGCCACAGCCCGGCGCGGCCGTCCGGTTCGAAAAGCGGCGCGCCGTGCCCACCCTTTTCGATCACATGAAGCTCGGCCGGTATCTTCGCCGCCCGGCACCCCTCGAACATGGCAAGGCTGTTCCCGCAATCGACCACCGCATCGTCCGCCGCATGGGCGAGCAGGATCGGCGGCGTAGCGGCGGGCACGTCGAGGTTCACCGAGTACCGCCGCGACAGGTCCGCGTCAGGATTCGGCCCCAGCAATTCGCGGCGCGACTGCGCATGAGCGAGCGGCGGTACCATCGCGACGACCGGAAAGAACATGCCTGCTACCAAGGGCCGCGCGTCCTGCGGATCGGCGGCGTCGACCGGCTCGTAGACTTTCGCCGCGAAGCGCGTGGCGATGCTGCCGCACAGATGCCCGCCGGCGGAGAAGCCGATGGTCGCCACATTGGCCGGATCGACGCCCCACTTCGCGGCATTGGCGCGGATCACGCGCATGGCGCGCTGGGCGTCCTGCAAGGGCGTGTCGGCACCGGCGGTCCAGCCGTCATGCGGCAGGCGGTAGAGCAGTTCGAACGCGGTCACCCCCTGGCCTGCGAACCAGCGCGAGGTAGCGGAGGGCCTGGTTCCCATGGCCACGCGGGCATAACCGCCGCCGGGGAAGGTCAACACGGCCGCGCCGGAGGGCTTCGCCGCCGGGCAGACCGTCAACATCGGCACCGCCACATGCGGCCAGGCGAAATCGTCCGGATTGCCCTTGCTGCTGCGCAGCACGCGCTCCTCGGTCACCCCTCCCTGGGGGAGCCCCGGCGGCGAGCCCGGCCAGATCGGGAAGCGTTCGCTCGCAGCTACCCCGCTTGCGCCCGCCGCGGCCAGCGCCCGGCCAGGCAAGAGGGGGGCAGCAGCCAGAGCGCTCAACGAACCCAGAAATTTACGGCGATCACTCGACATCTTGCACTCTCCCCGGAAGGTCTCTTTATGAAGCGGAACATGCTGAAAATCATTCGAACTTTTGCCCGCTCCGGACGCGCCGCATGATCGGCGCCCCGCTGCTCCTGCTGGCGGCCGCCACCGCTTCCGCCGCCGCCGACGTCGCCCCCAAGCCGCTGTTCCGCGATCCGGTGCATGACGGCGCCGCCGATCCCAGCACGGTCTACGATCCCGCCACCCGCGAATGGGTGATGTTCTACACGGGCCGCCGCGCCGACCTGCCGATGGAGGACGAAAAGGACGTGCGCTGGGTCCACGGCACCGCGATCGGCACCGCAAGATCGAAGGACGGCGTTAACTGGCGCTACGGCGGCACCGCGACGCTCCCCGCAAGCTGCACCGGCGAAACGCTCTGGGCGCCGGATATCGAGCGCTTCGACGGCCAG
The DNA here is from genome assembly GCF_044987305.1 of Novosphingobium sp. ZW T3_23. Lineage (NCBI taxonomy): Bacteria > Pseudomonadati > Pseudomonadota > Alphaproteobacteria > Sphingomonadales > Sphingomonadaceae > Novosphingobium > Novosphingobium sp. ZW T3_23. The sequence goes on along the minus strand of NZ_JBJDRF010000021.1, from coordinate 64,945 downwards.
TGGCACATGTGGCTGACGGTGGTGCCCGGCGTGTTCCGCGACTGGAACGCGCCGCGCTTCATCGTCCACCTCACCAGTAACGACCTCAAGTCCTGGACTTGCGGCGAGAAGCTCGATCTTGGCTCCGACCGGGTGATCGACGCCAGCGTCATCGCGCTGCCCAAGGGCGGCTATCGCCTGTTCTTCAACGACGAGCGCATGGGCAAGGCGATCCGCACGGCGGACAGCACCGACCTGATCCACTGGAACGTGAAGGACCGCCTCACCACCACGCCCGGCGAAGGCCCCAAGGCATTCAGGTGGAAGGGCCGCTGGTGGCTGGTTTCCGATGCCTGGAAAGGCCTGCTGGTCATGCGCTCGGACGTCGACGACCTTGGGGGCGAGCACTGGACGACCCAGCCCGGCCACATCCTCGCCACGCCCGGAAAGGCACCGACCGACCGCGCTAAAGGGCAGCATCCCGACGTGATCGTCTCCGGCGGCCGGGCCTATATCGTCTATTTCGTGCATCAGGGCGGCGAGGACGAGGCAAAGGCGAACCCGGACTGGAACCGCCGCAGCGTGCTCCAGATCGCGGAACTGAAGGAGAAGGACGGCGTGATCACCGTGGACCGCGACAGTCCCACGCGCGTGCGGCTTACCCCGCCGAAGGAGGCGCGGCGATGAGTTTCCCGCTCGACCGCCGCATGCTCTGCCTCGGCGCCACGGCGCTGGCCGGCTGCGCGACCACGCGCATCGCCCCGAGCGAGCCGGAAGGCCCGCTGCTGCTCGCCTATTTCAGCACCGGTAAAGGTGAGGCGGACGGCTTGAAGCTGGCCGTCAGCGAAGACGGTTTCGCCTTCCGCCCGCTTGTCGGTGGCAAGCCCTTCCTGGTGCCGCAAGTGGGCGAGAAGAAGCTGCTGCGCGACCCCTTCCTCTGGCGCGGAGAGGGAGCGGATGCACCGTGGCACTGCATCTGGACCACGGCCTGGGAGGGCGTGACGATCGGTCATGCCACCACCCGCGACTTCGTGAACTGGACACCCCAGCGCGCGATCCCGGTCATGGCCTCTGTTCCCCGCACCCGCAACTGCTGGGCGCCCGAGGCGATCTACGATCCCGCCACGCGCCGCACCGTGATCTTCTGGTCGAGCACGGTGACGGGCCGCTTCACCGAGACGGCCGGTACGTCCGAAAGCGGCTACAACCACCGCCTCTGGTACACCACTACCGCCGATTTCGAGAGCTTCGCCGCGCCGCAAGTGCTCTACGATCCCGGCTTCAGCGTGATCGACGGCACTTTCGCTGAGGCCCCGAACGGCGGCCTCTGGCTGGTGGTGAAGGACGAAACGCTCGATCCGCCGCGCAAATGGCTGCGCGCCGCCTCCGCCCGCAGCCCGCTGGGACCGTTCGCGCCGCTGGGCGAGGTTTTCACACCCTCGTGGGTGGAAGGCCCGATGACCACCCGGATCGGCGCCGACCTCATCTGCTACTACGACATCTACCGAGACGGCAGATGGGGCGCGAAATCCACGCGCGACATGGTGAACTGGCAGGATGTCGGCGACCGCCTGGTCATGCCGCAAGGCGCGCGGCACGGCTCGCTGGTGCGCATCGACCGCAAGTTGCTCGCCGCTCTGGACACCTGAAAAAGCGGCTCCCGGATGGAGGATCCGGGAGCCGATAGTTCCGGCGTGGGAGGGCCCCGCCGTATTCTTCAAGATCAGAACTTCACGTTGACGCCCGCCGAGATCGTGCGGCCGACACGGGTCTGGAACAGCGTGTCCTGCCGCTGGCTGTCGGTGAAGAGGCTGTTCTGCTCGTCGGTGAGGTTGGTGCCCTCGACGATCAGCTTGATCGAGTCGGAGATATTGTAGGATGCCGAAGCGTCGACGAAGGTCGTGGCGTGGTTGCCCACCAGGTCGCTGCCCGGCGATGCGGGGATGCCGCGGATGAACGGCCCGCGATAGTTGATGGTGCCGCGGATCGAGAACTTGTCGTTCTCCCAGTAGAGCGTGCCGGAAGCGGTGTCCTTCGACAGTCCCACCAGGTCGTCACGCGTGGTGACCGTGCAGACGCCGCCCGCGCTGGAGAGGCAGTAATTGATCTTCGACATGACGTGCGTGTAGTTCGCCAGCACCCCGAAGTGGCTGATGAAGCCCGAGGCGAAGCTGAACGGGATCTGCGCGTTCAGCTCGATACCCTTGAGCGGACCGCCCGGCGTGTTGGTGGGGGTGGCGATGTTGAACAGTTCGTCCGGCGTCGTGTTGCTGCCGATCAGCAGTTCGTTGGGGAGCCCCAGCGAGCTGAACGGTACCAGCGAGTTCACGCTCTGCACGTACGTCTTGATGTCCTTGTAGAAGAACGCGGCCGAAAGCAGCGAGCCGGGGCGGAAGTACCATTCCACCGCCGCGTCGAATGTATTGGCGCGGATCGGTTCGAGCAGCGGGTTGCCCAGCGAGCCGGAGCGCGTCGTGGCGTTGATGCCCACCGTGGGCACCAGCTGGGTAAGCGCCGGGCGCGAGAGCACTTTGGCAGCCGAGAAGCGCAGCAGCAGGTTCTGCACCGGCTCTACCACGATGTTGGCGGACGGCAGCCAGTCGTCATAGCTGCGCGTGATCGCCCGGTACTGGCCGCTGAGGCCGGTAGGCGAGGTGGGATCGGACAAGTTGATGAAGCCCGATGAGCGCTGCCAGGTGTGGATGTAGCGCACGCCCACGTCGCCGCGCAGGCCGAAGCCTACCGCGTCGGAGAAGTCGAACGTGCCCATCACGAAGGCGCTGCTCTGCTGCTCCTTCACGCCGGGATTGGTCTCTCCGCAGCCGGTGCAGGTGCGGGCGTCGAAGAGGTTGTAGGTATCGGCCAGCTTCTGCCAGTCCAGGCTCGCCCAGCTTGCGGGCGCGCCGTTGCCCCACAGGCTGTCCACTCCGCTGATCTGCTTCGTCAGGCTGGCCAGCGAGGTTCCCGCCGGCAGGGCCTGCACCAGGGTGTCGGCGGTGTAGTAGGTGGTGAAGCGCTGCTGGAAGTCGCTCGAACGGAACTGGCCGCCGAAGTGCAGCTTGAAGGCGTCGGAGAACTCGTAATGCGCGTTCATCTCTCCCAGCACGCCCTTTGTGGTGTTGCTGGCCGGCTTGCCCTGGAGGCTGAAACCACCGGTGACGATACCCGCACCCGGCGTGGGGCCGTAGAGGAAGTTGCTGGGATCGGACACATCGAAGCCGAAGCCCAGCACCGGGGTGCGGCCGCCGCCGGTATAGTCGATGGAGAAGTTGTCGGTATCCAGCGCATCCATGAAGTACTGCATGCGGATCTTGTCTTTCCACACCGACTTGTTGAGGCCGACTTTGGCATCAACCGTCAGGCGGTCGTTGAACCGACGCATGAAATTGAAGTTCGCCTGCTTGAACGTGGTCGAATACTTCGAATGCAGGCCTTCCGAACGCACGTCCACGCCGTCCAGCAGCGCATACTCCACCGAACCGAGATCGGAAAGCTGGACATCCTTCAGCGACATCATCGGATAGCCCTGGTTCGACCCGGAGCGGCCGAACGAGATCGCCTGGATGTAGTTGTCGTCACGCGTCACGTTGAAGCGCGAATAGAGCAGGTCGAGCGAAATGTCGGTGTCTTCGTCGGGCTTGTATTGCAGCGTCAGGGTGCCGCCGATGCGTTCCTGCGTCTGCGCGGAATTGATGTAGCGCGGAATGCGGGGGAAGAAGGCACCGCTGCCGGGCGTGTTGGGCAGATCGTCGCGGCGGGCATCGTAAACGGTCTGGTAGGCGGCAGTCGTGCCCGTGCGGGGATTGCCGGTGGAGCAGTTGGTGGCAGTGGTGCCGTTCGTGGCACTGTTTGCCGGGTTCTGCGGCGCGAAGCCCAGGGGAGAGCAGAACATGCCGTTCTGGTTGGCCGACAGGATGTCCACCGCCGAATAGCCGACCTCGCGCGTGTGGCGGCGCTGGTAAGCCAGCGAACCGAGGATGCCGAAGCCGCTGTCTCCGAACTGCTTGGAAACCAGCGCCGAGGCCCGCGGATCGACCTTCTTGGACAGTTCGTTCCACACGCCGCGCCCGGTGGCGGAGAACACGAAGTCCTTTTTCTGGTCCATCGGCTTGGGGGCGCTGAGGTCCACCGTCGCGCCGAGCGAGCCTTCCTCGATATCGGCGGAAGGCGTCTTGCGCACGGTCAGGGCCGAGAAGATCTCGGTCGGGAAGACGTTGAAATCGAAGCTGCGGCCGTTGTTGCCCGCCCCGTAGATGTCCGATCCGCCAGTCTGCGCGGCGGCCTCCATGCCGTTGATGCGCACGCGCGTGAAGTCCGCGCCCAGGCCGCGAACCGAGATGTTCTTGCCTTCGCCGCCGTCTCCGCGTTGGAGTGCGACGCCGGGAATGCGCTGCATCGATTCAGCGAGGTTGGAATCGGGAAACTTGCCGAGATCCTCGGCCTTGATGGTGTCGATCGCGGCGGTTTCGACGCGCTTGTCAGCCAGCGCCGCGTCGAGCGAGGCGCGGAAGCCGGTGACGATGATTTCGGAAGGGCTGGGCGTACTATCGGCCGCACTGTCCTGCGCGGCGGCCATCTGCGGCATCGCGAAAAGACATGCCGCGATCAGCGCCGGCACCGAAGCGCGGCTCTGCATGACGGATTTAGAGAAAGCCCTTCCCATTTCCTCACTCCCAGTTTCTGTTCTTGTCCGAACATTAGCCCACTATGTGGGATTGAGTTTTACAATATACCTCGTTCTCGCTCAATTCCAGTCAAAATCGCTATGAATTGACGACTCATCCTTATTTGCTGGTGGGAAGCGGCTGGAGAGCGATGGATAGAGCGACAGTTTTGCGGCGCGATGGATTGACTTGGCGCATTCCCGTTATATGCCGTGAAGGACCGCCATATGGGACGATAATCAAGCGCGTCCGTCAGCAGAGGATCACCGGAAATGTCGTACAGTCTGGCCCTCGCCCTAACCGCAAGCATGCCCGCCGCCGCGAATCCCACCATCGACATCGATTTCTCCGGAAAGACCCTTGCCGAGATGCCCGGCTTCCGGGCCGGCGGGAACGGCGTGGAACGGCGCGATGCGTCAGGCGACTTCCTCTATTCGATATCGCTGCCCGAAGGGACGTACCGCGTCACCCTGACGCTGGGCGACAAGCGCAGCGCGGGCCGTACCACCGTCAAGGCCGAGAGCCGCCGCCTGATGCTGCGCGATGTCGCGACCAGACGCGGACAGACGGTGTCGCGCAGTTTCCTGGTCGATGTGCGCGACGCGCGGCTGCCCGTGCCCCCCGCCAATGCCCCGCGCTCCGGACAAGGCGTATCGCTCGACGAGCGGGATCTCGCCAGCTTCAGCTGGGACGACAAGCTGACCCTGGAGTTCCTGGGTCAACCGCGCGTCTCCGCCATCCATGTAGAGCGGGCCGAGGCGCCACGCCTGTTCCTGGCAGGCGATTCGACCGTCGCAGACCAGTATACGGAGCCGTTCGCCAGTTGGGGGCAGATGTTGCCGGCTATGCTGAACGATCATGTCGTGGTGGCCAACCACGCAAAATCCGGCGCGACGATGAAGTCCTTCCTCGCACAACTGCGCCTCTCCAAAGTGCTGTCGCAGATTCGCAAGGACGACTGGCTGTTCATCCAGTTCGGCCACAACGACCAGAAGGCCGAATGGCCGATGACCTATCTCGACCCGGTGCAGACCTATCCCGCCTATTTGCGGGCTTATGTCGCCGAGGCCCGCGCGCGCGGTGCCCATCCGGTGCTGGTGACTTCCCCGGAGCGGCGCAATTTCGACGGGGCCGGAAAGATCAAGGACACGCTCGGCGCTTATGCGGAAGCGGTGCGCAGAGTGGCGGCCACCGAAAACGTGCCCCTGATCGATCTCAACCGTGACAGCATCGCGATCATGGAAGCGCTCGGCCCGGAAGTCTCGCCCCGCGCCTTCGCCGAAGGCGGTAAGGACCGGACCCACAACGACAATTACGGCGCCTGGCTCTTCGCTGCCGCCGTGGCCCGTCAGGTGCGCGAGAAAGTCCCGGAACTGGCACCCTACGTGACGCTGGGCGAGTTCGATCCCGCACACCCGCCCCTGCCCGATGCCCTGTCGATCGCGCCGAGCCTGCCGCTGGAGGAAAGCAAGCCGGAGGGAAGCTAGGCGGCAGTTTTCTCCGAAATGATGATTGACGCTGTCGGGCGGAAGAGTTACCAAATATCGGTATCGATATCCACATAATGGAACTGATAGGGAGATAGGGTGTGCCGGATAGTGGGACGGGTTCGATCCACGCCTTCAGGATGCAGTTGAAGCCCGGCACGGTGGAGGAATACCGCCGCCGTCACGACGCCATCTGGCCCGAACTCTCCGCCCTGCTGACCGAAGCGGGCATCCGCGATTACTCGATCTTCCTGGACGAAGACAGTCTCGCCCTGTTCGCGGTATTGCGACTGCTGCCGGACAATACGCGCGACACCCTGCCCGATCATCCGGTCATGCGCCGCTGGTGGGACTACATGGCGCCGCTGATGGAAGTGGAACCGGGCAACCGTCCGGTCGAATGGCCGCTCTCCCTCCTATTCCACATGGACTGAGGCGATGAAGCGCGCTTTCCTTTCCGCCTTGTTGCTTACCGCCGCGCCCCTGCCAGCCATGGCGCAGGAAGCGAAGCCCACGGCAGACCTTTCCGCGCCGGTGCAGACGTTCGGCCGGGTCTCGTTCGATGCGCGCTCGCTGATGATCGACGGCAAGCGCCAGGTGATCTGGTCCGGCGAGTTCCACCCCTTCCGCCTGCCCAGCCCCGATCTCTGGCGCGATGTCCTCCAGAAGATGAAGGCCAGCGGGTTCAACACCGTCGCGCTCTATTTCGACTGGGGGTACCACTCGCCCAAGCAGGGCGTCTACGACTTCAGCGGCATCCGCGATCTCGACCGACTGTTGACCATGGCCGAGGAAGAAGGCCTCCTAGTCATGACCCGCGCCGGGCCATACGTGAACGCGGAAGTGTCGCGCGGCGGCTTCCCGGGCTGGCTGGTCAACCAGAAGGGCCGCGCCCGCACCGACGATCCCGAATACATGGCCGCCGCCGACGAGTGGCTGACGCAGATCAACGCGATCATCGCCCGCCACCAGATCAACGGGGATGGCAAGGGGCATAAGGGCTCCGTCATCCTCCACCAGATCGAGAACGAACTGGCGCTGACCACCCCGGCCCAGCGCCGCTACATGGACCACCTCTACGCCAAGGCGCGCGCGGACGGCATCACCGTGCCGATCTTCCACAACGACCAGGGCCGCAACGGCTACTGGGTGCCAAAAGGTTCCTCCGTGGACAAAGTCGTCCACGGCCCCAACGACATGTACGCCTTCGACGGTTATCCCGGTGGCACCTGCACCGTGGAAGGCAAGCCGACCCGCAGCGTGGCCGCGCCGGACTGGGGCTTCTACGGCCCCGGCGGCGCCAAGGGCGGCGCATCCGCCTCGCCGAAGACGCCCGGCTTCCTGGCGGAATTCGGCGGCGGCTGGTTCGACTATTGGGGCTCCAACGGCAGCTACGAGTGCAACGCGATCCAGCGCGGCAAGCGGTTCCAGCGGGTGTTCTACGGCACCAACCTGGCCAACGGCATCGGCATCCAGAGCTTCTACATGGTCTATGGCGGCACCAGCTGGGGCTGGCTGCCCGCCCCGGTGGTGTTCACCAGCTATGACTATGGCGCGGCCATCTCCGAGGCGCGAGGGCTTCGCGAAAAGGCGATGGAGATGAAGCAGCTCGGCGGGCTGATCGCCTCCGTGCCGGACCTTGCGGGCATGATCCCGGCAGGCACGCCCAAGATTTCCTCGCCCAATATCCAGGTCTACCACAACAAGAGCCCCGAAACCGACGCGCGCTTCCTGATGGTGACGCACAAGCCGTCGAACGGGCAGACCGACGACAGCTTCACCGTCACCGCCGCATTGCCGGACGGTCGCTACACGCTGCCGATGCGGCTCAACGGCTTCGACGCCAAGTGGCTGGTCGCGGGCGTGAATCTGGGCGGGCAGCGGCTGGTCTACTCGAGCTCCGAACTGCAATCGGCCTCCAAGACCGCGGATGCCGACCTGCTGCTGCTTTACGGCCGCGCCGGGGAAACCGGCGAGACGGTGCTGCGCTATACCTCCGCGCCGAAAGTCGAAGTGCTGGAAGGCGCCGCGACCAGCGCCTTCGATGCGGCGAAAGGCGACCTGAAGCTCACCTACACGCACAAGGGCCGCTCGGTTCTGCGCGTGAGCGGCGGAGAACGCGGCGACCTCCTGCTGATCCTGGCCGACGAGGCCGAAGGCGCGTATTACACCCGCGCACAGACCGCCACCGGAACCGTGCTGGTGCGCGGTCCCGAACTGGTGCGCAGCGCGGCGCTGAAGGGCGGCGGGCTGGCCCTCACCGGCGATACCGCGCAGCCGGGCGCGATCGAGGTCTGGGCACCCGCCACCGTCCGCGCGCTGACCTGGAACGGCGCGCGCGTTGCCGTCAAAACCTCCGTCGCGGGCGGCATGATGTCCACCGCGTCCCTGCCCGGCCCCGCGCCGATCACGCTTCCGGCCCTTACCGGCTGGCGCATGGCCAAGGGCTCACCCGAGGCCGATCCGCAGTTCGACGACAGCGCCTGGGCTGCGGTGGGCGGCAGCCGTCCCAACGCCAGCATCACCCAGCGCCCCGATGGCCAGCCGAACCTCGGCATGGACGCCTATGGCTTCCACGAGGGCGACGTCTGGTATCGCGGCCGCTTCGAGGGCGCGGCGGGCGCAAAGACCGTTTCCCTGTTCTATGGCGCCGGCGGTTCGGGCCTCGTGCAGGCCTGGCTGGACGGCAAGTTCATCGGCCAGGCCGAGACGCCCAGCGGCATCCCGCGCCCGATCACCACCGGCACCGTCACGCTCGACCTGCCGCCCGAAGCGCAGGCAAGCGGCAGCCATGTGCTCTCGGTCATGGTGCGCAACAACGGCCACAACTGGGATCTCGATGCGGATGACTTCCACAAGGAAGCGCGCGGGCTGATCTCGGCCTCGATCTCGCAGCCGGGCGGGCGCAGCTTCGCGGTGCCGATCGCGTGGAAGATCCAGGGCAAGCGCGGCGGCGAGGATCTGGCCGACCCGGTGCGCGGCATCGCCAACAACGGCGGGCTCCATGGCGAGCGCATGGGCTGGCACCTGCCCGGCTTCGACGACCGCAAGTGGACCGCCGCAACCCTCCCCGCCACCAGCGCCGAGCCCGGCACCACCTGGTATCGCACCGCCTTCGACCTTGCGGCACCCAAAGGACAGGACGCGACCATCGCCCTCGCCTTCGGGGATACCGAAAGCCCCCGCTCGGCGGCGAAGTATCGCGTGCTGATCTTCGTGAACGGCTGGAACATGGGCCAGTTCGTCGCCCATGTCGGCCCGCAGCGCGTATTCCCCATCCCCGAGGGCATCCTCAACCACCACGGCACCAACCACGTCGCCCTCGCCGTTACCAGCGATGGAGCACCGGGCGATGCTCTGGAGGCGGTCAAGCTCGTCACCTTGCGCAATGTGCGGGGCGGCATCCCCGTGCAGATGGTAAGCGCACCCGTCCGCCCGGACCAGTTGAAGTGACGGACGGCACGCTCACCCGGCGCCAGTTGGGCGCGGCAGGCGCCGGGGCGCTCTGCCTTGCCGCGCTGCCGGGCGCGGTGAGCGCCGCACCCAGGAAGGGCGCGCGTCCGTGGCCCTATCTGATCGGCGCGGATGTCTCCTGGATTCCCGAGGACGAAGCCGCAGACGCCACCTATTACGAAGACGGCGAGCGCAAGGATGTGCTCGCGATCTTCCGCGACGCCGGGTTCAACGCGATCAAGCTGCGCCTCTTCGTCGATCCCGCAAACGGCTATTCGAAGGGCAAGCCCGGCGGCCCCTGGTGCGACCTGCCGCGCACGATCGATTTCGCGCGGCGGATCAAGGCGGCCGGTTTCCACCTCTCGCTTACCCTCCACTATTCCGACACCTGGGCCGACCCCCAGCATCAGGACAAACCGGCCGCCTGGGCCGACCTGTCTTTCGCCAAGCTGGTCGAAGCCGTCCACCGCCACACTGAAGAGACGTTCAAGGCGATGAAGGCGGCGGGCGTCGCGCCCGATCTGGCGATCCTGGGGAACGAGACGACCTTCGGCATGCTCTGGCCCGACGGCCGCGTGCCGCTGACCATCGCCACCGGCAATCCGGTGACCGACAGGGAGCACATGAACGTCTCAGGCGCAGGCGGCTACGACAAGTTCGCCGCGTTGCTGAAGGCGGGCATCGCCGCCACCCGCGCGCAGCTTCCCGGAACGCCGATCGCGCTGCACAACCACCTCGGCCGCCACTGGCCGATCGTCCAGCACTGGACCGACAGCCTGATCGCGCGCGACGTGAATTTCGATGCGCTCGGCTTCTCCTGCTACCAGCAGGCCGCCCAGGGCGACTGGGAGCGGACGTTCGCGGAATTCAGCCGTCGCTACCCGGACAAGGGCTTCTTCGCGATCGAGTATTCCTCGCGCAAGCGCTACCTCAACGATCTTGTCCATGCCCACCCGAACGGCTGGGGAAGCTACATCTGGGAACCGACGCGCCATCAGGAAGCGATCTTCCTGATGGACGGCGCAAGCGCCGGCGAAGGCCCACGCCCGGACCTGCTCTCGCAGGGCCTCAATTCCGCCGAAGCACCCGGCGCGACCCCCTCTTCGGAGCCCGCTCCCGGCACTCCGAAACCCGAACACCACGGCGGCCGGTACGATGCCGATCCCGCCTTCCTGCAACTCTATCGCCAGATGGCGCGCGACTACGGAGTCCTGAAATGACCCACCACGCGCCCTGCCGCTGCACCGCCCACAGGAGAACTTGAGTGGCCGCTCTTACCCATGACATCCCCCGCCAGCAGGTCACCGCGGCGATCGACCTGCTCATGCACAACCTCGTCAACATCAAGGACGAGACCGGCGAATTCCTGCTGCGCCTGGAAGACGGCCGGGTGATCGACACCAAGGGCTGGGCCGGCTGGGAATGGACCCACGGCATCGGCCTGTTCGGCATGTGGCGCTATTTCGAGCAGACCGGCGACGAGAAGGCGCTGGAGATCATCCGCCAGTGGTTCGAGGATCGCTTCGCCGAAGGCACGCCCACCAAGAACATCAACACGGTGGCCCCCTTCATCACGCTGGCCTATCTCTACGAACTGGACGGCGATCCCAGCTATATCCCCTATCTCGACACCTGGGCCGAATGGCTGATGGCGCCCGATGGCCTGCCCAAGACCGAGGAAGGCGGCTTCCAGCACATCGTCTACAACGACGAGAACCCGGGCGAACTCTGGGACGACACGCTGATGATGAGCGTGCTTCCGCTGGCCAAGATCGGCCTGCTGCTGGACCGCCCGCACTATGTCGAGGAAGCCAAGCGCCAGTTCCTGGTTCACATCAAGTACCTGGCCGACCGCAAGACCGGCCTCTGGTTCCATGGCTGGGACTTCACCGACCGCCACAACTTCGCGGAAGCGCTCTGGGCGCGGGGCAACTGCTGGGTGACGATCGCGATCCCGGAGATCATCGAACTGCTCGATCTCCAGCCGGGCGATGCCTTCCGCTCGTTCCTGATCGATACGCTGGCCGCGCAAGTCCGCACGCTCGCCGCCACGCAGGATGCCGAATCCGGCCTGTGGCACACGCTGATCAACGATCCGACCAGCTACCTTGAAGCCTCCGCCACGGCGGGCTTCGCCTATGGCATCCTCAAGGCCGTGCGGAAGGGCTACCTGCCGCGCGAATACGAGGCGGTGGGCATCAAGGCGGTGCGCGGCGTCCTGGCCAATATCGACGAGACGGGCGAGCTTCAGCAAGTCAGCTTCGGCACGGCGATGGGCGACAGCCTGCAGTTCTACAAGGACATCGCGCTCACCTCGATGCCCTATGGCCAGAGCCTTGCCATCTGCGCGCTGGCCGAGTTCCTGCGGACCTATATCTGACGATGCGCGGAGCGGCGTTCCTTGCAACAGTGGGGGGCCTTGCAATAGTGGGCGGCCTTGCGGTGACGGCGAGCCTGGCGCTCGCCCATCCGGCGCAGGCGGCCGCTCCTCCGTTCGTCCATTTCGAACCCGCGCGCGGCGACTTCGTTCTTGCGAAGGATGGCCGCGCCGCGCAAGTCGTGACCGCCGCCGGGGATCACGAACTCGTCCACATCGCCGCCCAGGACTTGCGCAGCGACCTTGCCGCGGTCACTGGGGCGGTCACCGGCGCGAAATCCGGATCGGACGCGCAGATCTGGATCGGCACCCTCGGCCGCAATCCCGCGATAGACCGGCTCGTCGCGGCGGGCCGGATCGACGCGGCGAAACTGCGCGGCGCCTGGGAAAGCTTCCTGATCCTGCCCGTCTCCAACCCGGCCCCCGGCGTGAAGCAGGCGCTCATGGTGATCGGCAGCGACCGGCGCGGCACGGCCTACGGCGCTTACGAACTGTCCCGCGCTATCGGCGTCTCGCCCTGGCACTGGTGGGCGGACGTCCCCCCGGAACGACATCAGGCGCTTTACGTCTCCCCCAAGGCGCAGCGGTTCGGCCCACCTTCGGTCAAGTATCGCGGCATCTTCATCAACGACGAGGACTGGGGCCTGATTCCCTGGGCGCAAGGCAAGTTCCCCGACGAACCCGCCCCCGGTCCGAAAACCTACAGGAAAGTCTTCGATCTCCTCCTGCGGCTGAAGGCGAACACGCTCTGGCCGGCGATGCACAAGGCCAGTCGCGCCTTTAACGCCGATCCCGGCAATGCCGCCCTGGCCGAGCGCTACGGCATCGTCATGGGCACCAGCCACGCCGAACCCATGCTGCGCAACAACGTGGGCGAATGGGCCGGCAAGGCGGAAGACTTCAACTACCTGACCAATCGCGACGGCATAGGCGACTACTGGCGGGAAAGGGTGAAGAGCAACGCTGCCCACGAGACGATCTGGACGCTCGGCCTGCGCGGCATCCACGATAGCGGCATGGTCGGCCCCAAGACCGACGATGAACGCCGCCGGACGCTGGAACAGGTCTTCGCCGACCAGCGCGCGATGCTCGGACAGTCAGGGATCGCCGCCGCGCCGCAAGTCTTCACGCCCTACAAGGAAGTGCTCGACATCTACCGGGCGGGGCTGAAAGTACCCGACGACGTGACGCTGATGTGGACCGACGACAATTTCGGCTACATCCGCCACCTGCCCGACGCCTCCGAACGCGTCCGAACCGGCGGCAATGGCGTCTATTTCCATCTCTCCTACCTCGGCGCGCCGCTCTCCTACCTCTGGCTCTCGACCACCCCGCCCGCGCTCATTCGCGAGGAAATGGGACGCGCCTGGGATCATGGCGCGCGCCGGATGTGGATCGCCAATGTCGGCGACATCAAACCCGCCGAACTCCAGATCGACTACTTCCTCAGCCTGGCCTGGGACATCGAGGGGACACGGAGCCAGCCGGTCGGGACATGGGTGGGACAATGGGCCGAAAGCGCCTTGGGGAAAGGCACCGGCAAGGCTGCCGCGACCATTCTCGACGACTATTACCGGCTGAACTTCGCCCGCCGCCCGGAACATCTCCAGTGGTATCTGCCGGGAGAAAAGCCCCATGCCAGCCCGCTTTCCATCTCGGAAGCCGACGAACGCCTGGCCAGTTTCGCCGCCATGGAACGCCGCCTTGCCACACTGCGCCGCGCGATTCCCGCCGACCGGGCCGACGCCTTCTTCGAACTGCTGGACTATCCGGTTTCCGCCTCGGCGGCCGCAAACCGGCGCTTTTTCGCGGCTGAGGCGCACGATGCCCTGCGCGATGCCGAACCTGCGGAAAGCTGGCGCCGCGCCCACATCGCGGCCGAAGCCAACCAGACGCTCTCCGCACTGACCACCCGCTTCAACCGCGACATCGCCGCCGGAAAGTGGCGCGGGATCATGGCGGTGGAACCGGCGGACGGCCAGTGGCGCAGTTTCAGGCAAGCTCTTCCGGTGGTGCCCGCCCTGGTCTCCATTCCCGACCTGCCCACTACGGGCCGCGCCGCCTCCAACGCCCCCGCCACCGCGCTCCCCCAGCTGCGCCCCGACCGCTTCGCGCGCGGCAAGGGCTGGCGCCTGATCGACGGGCTGGGCCGCCACGGCGCGCTCCTCGGTGCCGGCGCAACCGCCGCCAGAGCGCGCGCTTCGATCGTCCTGCCCGCCGGACAGTGGCGCGCGATCATTGACCTCCTGCCGAGCTATCCCGCCGATAACGGCGAGAGCCTGCGGCTGACGGTGATGATCGACGGAGAACGCCACGCTGTGGACGTGCCGCGCCACACCGGCGACCGCGCCTGGACCATGGCCGTGCTCGACAACCGCATCGCGCACGCGCTTCCCGCCCTGCTCGATGCCGGCAGCCACGAGATTTCGCTCGAATCCGGCGATGCTGCCGTGATGATCGAGGCCATTCGTTTCCTGCCTGCTGACAAGCCGATTACTCCGACATAAAACCAGATCAACCGGCGCGCCCACGAAGGCGGGCCGCGAATAAGAACAAGACGGTGAAGGATCCTGTAGTGCCCGAAAGCCCGAAGACGGCCGCGCGTCCCGTGCGCCTCCGAAACTACCTCGCCTATGGCTCGAACGATGTGCTCGGCGCCGGATCGATGGCGGTCATCTCGGGCTGGGTGCTGATCTTCTACACCCAGTTCTGCGGGCTTTCGGCTGCCCAGGCGGCAACCATCTTCGCCGTCGCGCGCGTGCTGGACGCCTTCGCCTCACCGATGATCGGCTATATCTCCGACCATTTCGGCAGCACCGCGCTTGGCCGCCGGTTCGGGCGACGGCGCTTCTTCATCCTCGCCGCCATTCCGCTGCTGCCCAGCTTCGCGCTGATGTGGCTGCCGGGCCAGACCTTCTGGTACTACCTCGCCAGCTACGTGCTGTTCGAGCTTGTCTACGCGATGGAGATCATTCCGTTCGAGACGCTCGCCGCCGAGATGTCGAGCGACTATCGCACCAAGGCCAAGTTCGCCGGATCGCGCATCCTGTTCGGGCAGGCCTCGGCGATCCTCGCGGGCTTCCTGCCGTTGTGGCTGATCGAGGCGCTGGGCCGCGACAGTGCCGATACCTTCTTCTACATGGGCCTGATCTTCGCCGCGCTGTTCATGGTGACGGCCGCCATGCTCTACCTGTTCAGCTGGGAACGCCATGGGCCCCAGGGACATTCGGGCGGCACGCCCCTGCCCCAGGAACGGCGCCACTCGGCAGGCCCGCTGGAGGCGCTCAAGGCCCTCTACCGCAATCTCTTCTCGACCATGCGCATCCGCGCCTTCCGCCTGCATTTGGGCATGTACCTGGGCGGCTATATCAGCCAGGACGTTTTCAACGCGGCCTTCACCTTCTTCGTGATCTTCGCGCTGGCGGGCACGACCGCGGTCGCCTCGGGCCTGCTCGGCACGATGTATATCGTCCAGTTCGTGGCGGTGATCGTCGCCATCAACCTGGCGCTGCGCGCCTCGCCCAGCCGCGCCTACCAGATCGCCGCCGCCAGCTTCGGTGCCGGCGCGCTGAGCCTGATCGGCCTGTGGCTGGCCGGGATCGGCTCCGCCAGCCACATGATCTGGCTGCCGATCGTACTGGCGGGTCTCGGACGCGGCGCCCTCAACTACATTCCCTGGGCGACCTACAACTACATGGCGGACGTGGACGAGATCGTCACCGGCCGCCGCCGCGAGGGCGCCTTCGCCGGCGTCATGACCTTCGTGCGCAAGGCCACCCAGGCCGCTGCCGTGGCGGGCGTGGGCTTCGTGATGCAGGCGGGCGGCTTCGTCTCGGGCGCCGCGCAGCAATCCGATGGCGCGATCCGCACGATAGCCCTGCTGCTGGGGATCGGGACAGTATCGATGCTGGTTTTCGGCATCGTCGTCTCGCTCCGCTTCCGGCTCTCGCCCCGCACGCACGAAGTGCTGATGCACGAGATCGAGCACTTGCGTTCCGGCGCCCGCACGCCGTCCAGCCCGGAAGCGCAGGCCGTGGTGGAAGACCTTTCGGGCTGGCGCTACGACCAACTCTGGGGCCGCAATCCACTGGTGGAGGACGAACCCGCGTCGGCCCGGACTCGATCCGGGACCGCTGGCAAATCTTTAGGCGATGGCGTGCGGTAAAGGCGCCCAGCCGGGCGGTGGGTGAAGCGAGGCCAGCGGTCCCGGATCAGGTCCGGGACGACGGCTCATTACCCTACGAGGGCTTCCTACCCTCGTGGCGCGCGATAGCCCACGGCTTCGCTGATTTCCCCGGCCGTCGCCACGATTGCCGCAACCAGACCGTCGACGATGTCATCGGTGAGGTAATGCGCGGCGCTGGCGATCGAGATGGCAATGCAGATCTGCCGCCGCGCGTCGCGGATCGGCACGGCCAGCGAACGGACACCATCGCCAAGCTCGCTGTCGTGCAGCACATAGCCTCGCGCCTTGTGCGTGCGCATCAGCGCCACGTATTCCTTCACCGCCTTGGCCGAAACCTTGCCGCCCACGGCGTCGCGGTAGAGCTCTTCCCAGACGGCCTCGTCCTCGTCGAGCAGCAGCGCCTTGCCCAGGCCGGTTTCCGCGATCGGGCGCCGGTCGCCAGGCGCGGTGGCCACGCGCAGCCGCTGGCGGCCGGTCACGCGGTCGAGGTGGCGGGACCAGTCGCCCTCGCGCTTGCCCACGAACACGCAGAAGCCGGTCTGGTCCGACAGCTTCTCCATGAACGGCCGGGCCACGCGCACATAGTCGATCTGTTCGGTGGCCATGACGCCCAGTTCGAGCAGCTTGGGGCCAAGGCCGAAGCCCTCGCTCGTCACCGAGAGATAGCCGCGCGATTTCAGTGCCTGGACCAGCCGGTGCGCGGTGGTCTTGCTCATGCCCAGCTTGCGGGCGAGATCGGCGGCGCGGATGGGGCCGCCGATCACTTCGTCCATGATGTCGAGCGCGCGCATCAGCGTCTGCGTGCCCTTGACCTCGACTTCGGGCTTGTCGTCGCGAAGTGCCGTCATCGTTCCTGTCTTTCCCAAGTCGGGTCCACTTTGCGGGACGAGACTCCAATTGTTCCACCATGCTCTATACCTTGGAGCGTGGCGGTCAATGGGGGGAAAGGGAAGCGCGGATCAGGCGAAGGCAGCTTCGGTATCGCGCCGGATAGACAGCAGTCCGATCAGGCTCAGCACCGCCGCCACCGAGATATAGGCGCCGACGTAAAGCACGCCGCCCTCGTCCGCCAGCGTCTGCGCGATCGCCGGAGCGAAGCCGCCGCCGAAGATGCCGCCCACGTTGAAGGCGATCGACGAGCCGGTGTAACGCACCCGCGCATCGAACAGTTGCGGCAGGAGCGAGGCGATCGGGCCGTAGACGAAGCCCATCGTGAACAGGCCGAGGCACAGGAAGGCGGCGATGACCGAGAGCGAACCGGCCGCGAACATCGGGCCCATCAGCAAGCCGACGACCACCGCGCCTATGCACCCGGCGATGAGCACTCCGCGCGAAGTCCAGCGGTCCGCCGCATAGCCTGCCAGCACGATGCCCAGCGCCATGAACAGGATCGCGAAAAGCTGCACGCCCAGGAAGCTCTGGCGGTCGTAACCCAGTGTCTGGGTGCCATAGCCGAGCGCGAAAGTGGTGGTGAGGTAATAGATCGCGAAGCAGGCTATCACCGCGAAAGTGCCCGCCAGCGTTTGGCGCAAGTGGGTCGCGAACAGCTCGACGATCGGGATGGACTTCGGCGGCGCTTCTTCCAGCACGGCCTCGAACGCCGGCGTTTCCGTGAGCTTGAGGCGGATCCACAGGCCCAGCCCGACGAGTACCGAACTCAGCAGGAAGGGAATGCGCCAGCCCCAGGCCAGGAACTGGGCATCCGTCAGGGTCATGCTGAAGATCAGGAAAAGCCCGTTGGCCGCAAGGAAACCGACCGGGGCACCGAGCTGCGGGAACATGCCGAATCGCGCGCGCCAGCCCGGCGGCGCGTTCTCCACCGCCAGCAGCGCCGCCCCGCCCCACTCGCCGCCAAGGCCCAGGCCCTGTGAAAAGCGCATGAGGCACAGCAGCAGCGGGGCCAGCCAGCCGATGCTCTCGTAAGTCGGCAGCAGGCCGATGATCACGGTGGCGCCGCCCATCAGCAGGAGCGAAGCGACCAGCGTCGACTTGCGACCCACCCGGTCCCCGAAATGGCCGAACAGGGTTGCGCCCACCGGCCGCGCGATAAACGCGATCGCAAAGCTGGCGTAGGCGGCAAGCCGCTGAACCGAAGCCGATTCCGCCGGGAAGAACAGCGGCCCGAACACCAGCGCCGCAGCCGTGGCGTAGATGTAGAAGTCGTAGAACTCCACGGCGGTGCCGACCAGGCTGGCGGTCAGCACCCGCGCGTTCTTGCGGTAGACGTTCATGGCCGGCGCTCCGCGCCCGCATTGCAAAGTCTCATCCCACCGGAAAATTTCAACCGACACATTATCAACCGGCACTGGGCACCCGCGAACCACTTCCATTCAAGCGGCAGGCCTTAGGGCAATCGGCGGAAATTTACAGCCCCAAGTCGCGCAACATAATTACGCCATCCTTGTTTTACTTCAGCGCGCGGCTCCTGCGAGGCGCTTGCCGGTGACCAGCGTCTGGACGACGAACAGCACCATCAGAATGGTGCCGACGGAGCCCACGAAGACGTCGAAACCGGAAATAGCCCCGAACAGGCCGCGTCCCGAGCCCAGCACCATCATCATCGCGGTGAGGGCGATCAGCATGAAGCGCAGCTCGGTAGGCCCGGCCTGAAGGTAGGACAGCTTGAACTCACCCAACACCCGCGCGGCAAGGTAGGCGTGGATCGACAGCAGCAGATAGCCGACCAGCGCGACCATGGCGACGTCCATGGTGACGTAGGGGCTGGTGCCGATACCCCAGACGATCAGCGCCGTCGTCAAACCGTCACAGCTATGGTCTATGAAATAGCCGTAGGATGGCCGTTCGATCTTGCGGAAGCGGGCCAGGCTGCCGTCCATCGAATCGCCAAACCATTGCACCACATAGCCCGCCATGGCCAGCCACAGCCAACCCGCCGAAAGGTTGCTGGCCGCGTAGCCGCCGAAGGTCATGAAGGCGCCGACCAGGCCGGTGGCGGTCAGCAGGTCCGGCGTTACCCAGCGCGGCATGCGGGCGCAGAGCCAGGTCAAAAGCTGGCGTTCGCGCCGCGCCAGGACGTTTTCCTGGATGCGCGTGGGCGGTGCGGGATGGGCTTGGGGCTGGGTCTTGGCTGGGATTTGGGCGTTCATGCAGGTCATCTCGAAATTCGGGGGCCGGTAGGTCTGATCTTCGCAGGCATGCCGACCGGGTCAGGCCACGGCCGACCGCCTCCCGCGTGCCCGGCCCGCGAGAGGAGAATCGAAAAAGGCGTACAGAGTTCCATTGGCAGGCTCCTGTTTGCGGGAGCCCGTCGGTCTCTCAGTCGTCGACGCGCAGAATTGAGCCGACGATCGGGCGCTCATAGCCGACCATCGCCCGCTTGGCCAGTTCGGCGCTATTCGGCCAGCCCATCCCTCGCTCGCTTCGACGACAAGCGCCTGTAATCCCTCGAAACAGAGCTTGGTCCGAGGCGCCTAAAGGCGGGCGAACAGGGGGATCGGGGAGAACATCAGCGAGACCAGTCCGCCCAGGCTCAGCGCCACGAGAATGGCGCCCGTCAGTTCCATCAGGCGGCGCGGCGATATGCGGCGCGTGAACAGCGCGCCGAACGGGGCGGCGACGATGCCGCCCACCAGCAGGCCCGATGCGGCAACCGTGAAGGAATGCAGCCCCAGCCGCGCGATGAACGCGGTAAGGACGGTGACGGAAACGAAGAATTCCGCTGCATTGGCCGTTCCGATCGCCATGCGCGGGGTCATCCCCTGCGCCATCAGGTTGCCGGTGACCATCGGCCCCCAGCCGCCGCCCGAGGCGTCGAGGAACCCGGCAACGAGGCCGAGCGGCCCCACCAGCTTCATGCGGCGATAGGCCTGGGGCCGCCTTGGTCCGCGCCAGATCAGGTAGAGCCCCACGGCGGCAAGGTAGACCAGCACCGCCGGACGCAGTACCGCCATGCTGACGCTGGTCAGCACCCACACGCCCAGCAGACCCCCGGCGATGCCCGGAAGGACCAGCCGGGCGAACAGCGGCCAATCGACATTGCGCTGCAAGGCATGGCAGATCCCGGAGGCGCCGCTGGTAAAGCCCTCCACCCGATGCGTCACCGCCGAGGCGACGCCGGGCGGCAGGCCCAGCAGCACCAGCAGCGAGTTGGCCAGCACGCCGAAGCCCATGCCCAACCCGCTGTCCACCAGTTGCGCAAGAAAGCCGGCAATGATGAAAGGGGCGAGGTCGATCCAGGGAATGGCCTCCCACGATAAGCCGATGCTGTCGATCATCCGCCTGCCTTTCGGACCAGGGAAGACGCCGATCGCCCGATCCGCCCGGCCGGAGCGGTCATCATGAACAGCAGCGGGAAGCACAGGGCCAACACGGAGAGCACCGCGCTGGGCACCACCGCCGCTCCCGCCAGCCAGGGCAGCACCGCCGCCCAGATCGCCGCCACCAGCACGATCATCAACGTCCGTTCCTGCTCCTGGTCGTTGAGAGCCGAAAGATCGGCATTCACCCGGCCGTCGAACAGTGTCCTGAGCCCCCGGCCGACCCGGCTCTTGCGGTCCACCAGCATGGGCGGCAGGCTGGCATGAGCCAGGCAGCCCAGCCCGGCCCCGACCATCCGCAGGCCCACGGCACTGGCGAAGCGGCGATATTCGGGGTTGCGGTCGCTGAGCACCCGGAGGCCCGCGCGCCCGCCGAATGCGAGGTCTGCCAGCGCGTTGCTCTCGGTAGCGGGGGCCACTACCGGCGCGGCTTCCTGCTGGGTCGCCACCACCCATTCGAGAATGGCCGAAGGCACGTCGTACCCGGTCGCGCGCTCCAGCCCCTGGAAGCCGGGGGCCGAGTTCGCCTCGCAGATGCGATAGCCTTCCTCGTCGAAGAGAATGTCGATGCCGGTGACGTCCAGTTCCAGCACGTCGGCCGCCTGCACGGCCAGTTCCGCCATTTCCGGTGGCGGGTTGTAGGCGATGCCCACGCCCCCCAGCGAGACGTTGGACTTGAAGCCGCCGGTCAGCGAGCGCCGCTCCATCGCCGCGATCACCCGCCCGCCCACCACCAGCACGCGCACATCGCGCCCGTGGCTGGCGCGGACGTAGTGCTGGAGGATGAAGTCCGCCTGGGCATCGGCGCTTTCCAGCAGGCCGGCGAGATCCTCGAACTGGTTGCGGTCCTCGCACTTGAGCACGCCTGCGCCGCGCGTGCCCTTCAGCGTCTTGACGATGACCGGGAAGCCGAGTTCGCGCTCCACCAGGTCCACGTCCATGGGGAAGCTGCCGAGAATCGTGCGCGGGATCGGCAGGCCGGCGCGGTTCAGGGTTTGCAGGGTGTGGAGCTTGTCGGCCACCTGTTCGATGGTGGCCGGGCCGTTGACCAGCCGCACGCCGCGCCGTTCGAGGTGGCGCAGCACGGCGAGCGTGAAGTAGTCCGTCTCCGCGCCGGTGCGACAGATCACGAAATCGGGACGCTCGACGAGGCGGCCCTGATAGGTCGTGCTCCAGTCCTCCTCTGCACCCACCACCAGATCGAACTTGTGGGGGTGGAGCACCAGCAGCTCAATCCCCATCGCGGTGGCCGCTTCCTGGAAACGAAGCACCTCGGGGACTTCGGAATTCGCGGGATCGAGTTCCCGATGAAACAGTATCCAGCCACGCAAGGCTTCATTCCCCCAGGATAGACGGCGGTAATTCAACGCATTAGAAATGCAGCATATTCGGTTGTCGTATCGTGCGGAGTGCCTTGGTGCCACGCAAAAGAACGCCCGCCAACGTTCTTTGGTTGCCTGTCACATGCCGCGCAGAAAGCCTCGCCAATAACCCGACGGAAGTTTTCGGGTTCCTTCATCGGCCCAACGCCTTATGCACGGAGGAAACGCCGCGCACCGAAGGAGAGAGTGCACCATGATCCGCCACTTGCCCTGGCTTCTCACCGGCCTGGTCGGCGCCGTCTCGCTGACGGTCGTCGCGGTTTCCCGAGGGGAGGCCGTGAACGCGCTGTGGATCGTGGTGGCCGCCGTCTGCTGCTTCCTGGTCGCCTATCGCTATTACGCGCTGTTCATCGCCCGCCATGTGATGAAGCTGGACCCCTCGCGGCCCACCCCCGCCATCCGCCGCGCAGACGGGCTGGACTATGTGGCGACCGACCGCACCGTGCTGTTCGGCCATCACTTCGCCGCCATCGCGGGCGCGGGGCCGCTCGTCGGGCCGGTGCTGGCGGCGCAGATGGGCTATCTGCCCGGCACGCTCTGGATCATCGGCGGCGTGGTGCTGGCAGGCGCGGTGCAGGATTTCATGGTGCTGTTCATCTCGATGCGGCGCGACGGGCGCTCGTTGGGCGAGTTGATCCGCATGGAAATGGGCCAGACGGCGGGGACAATCGCACTGTTCGGCGCCTTCATGATCATGGTGATCATCCTGGCCGTGCTGGCGCTGATCGTCGTCAAGGCATTGGCGGAAAGCCCCTGGGGCATGTTCACCGTGGCCGCCACGGTGCCGCTGGCCATGGTGATGGGCGCTTATACCCGCTGGATCCGGCCGGGCCGGATCGGCGAAGTTTCCATCCTCGGCCTTGTCGGCCTGCTTGCCGCCATCGTCTATGGCCAGGCGATCGCGCAGTCGCCGGTCTGGGGGCCGCTGTTCACCTTCACGCCGGTGCAGCTCTGCTGGATCCTGATCGGCTACGGCGCGGTCGCCTCGGTCCTGCCGGTCTGGCTGCTGCTGGCGCCGCGCGACTATCTTTCGACCTTCCTCAAGATCGGCGCCATCGCCGCGCTGGCGATCGGCATCGTCATCATGGCCCCGCCGCTGCGGATGCCGGCGCTGACCGACTTCGTAAGCGGCGGCGGGCCGGTGTTTTCGGGCGGGCTGTTCCCGTTCCTGTTCATCACCATCGCCTGCGGGGCGGTGTCCGGCTTTCACGCCTTGATCGCCAGCGGCACCACGCCCAAGCTGATCGCCAGCGAGAGCGACGCCCCGCTGATCGGCTACGGCGCCATGCTGATGGAAGCCTTCGTGGCGATCATGGCACTGGTGGGCGCCTCGATCCTCGATCCGGGCATCTATTTCACGATGAACAGCCCCGCCGCGCTGATCGGCACCGATGCCGCGAGCGCGTCGCAAGCGGTGACCGCGATGGGCTTTCCCATCTCGCCCGAGGCTATCGCCCAGACCGCACGCGACGTGGGCGAACACACCATCATCTCACGCGCGGGCGGAGCACCCACGCTCGCCGTCGCAATGGCCGAGATTTTCTCGCACGTCGTCGGCGGACCGGCGATGAAGGCGTTCTGGTACCATTTCGCGATCCTGTTCGAGGCCCTGTTCATCCTCACTGCCGTGGACGCCGGCACCCGCGCGGGCCGCTTCATGTTGCAGGACCTGATGGCCCTGGCCGTGCCCAGCCTCAACGACAGCCGGAGCCAGGTGCCCGGCTTGATCGCAACGGCGCTCTGCGTGGCGGCTTGGGGCTTCTTCCTTCATCAGGGCGTCACCGATCCGCTGGGCGGGGTGAACACGCTCTGGCCGGTGTTCGGGATATCGAACCAGATGCTCGCCGCGATCGCCTTGATGCTGGCGACCGCCGTGCTGTTCCGCATGAAGCGCGACCGCTACGCCTGGGTCACGCTGGTGCCGACCGCATGGTTGCTGGTCTGCACGATCTCGGCGGGCTGGCTGAAGCTGTTCTCCGCCGATCCCACCGTGGGCTTCCTGGCGCATGGCGCGAAGTTTTCCGCCGCGCTGGAACGGGGCGAGCTGCTGGCTCCGGCCAAGTCGATCGAGCAGATGGAGCGCATCGTCTTCAACGACCGCGTGGACGCCGCGCTGGTGGCGGTGTTCCTGGCCGTCGTACTCTCGCTGATGGTCTTCACCTGGCGCACCTGCATGGCCTCGCGCCGCAGCGCCGTGCCGACCGTCCATGAGATTCCAGCCGCTGCGGTGGTGGCGTGAGCCTGCTGCGGACCCTGCGCCGCATGGCCCGTCTGATGGTCGGCGTACCCGACTATGACGATTACGTCCGGCACATGGCCGCGAATCACCCGGAGCGCCCGGTGATGGATCGCACGGCGTTCTTCAGGGATCGACAGGAGGCCCGATACGGCGGCAAGAACGGCGGGCGCTGCTGTTGATTCAGGTGCTACCGATACGCTTGCACGATGGCGGTGGGAAAAGACGCATAAGTCAGGTGGGGCCTATCCTGCCCCGCCCCCACCCCTCAGTGGCGACGAATCACCAGCTTGGTCTCGCCGCAGAGGCTGCATGCCTCCTTGCTGCGGACGAAGCCGTTCGTTCCCACCAGTTCGCGGGTCTGGACATCCGCATGATGGAGCACGCTGAGGCCCAGCCGCTGCGTGATGCAGTCGTCGCAGACCGGCTCCGGCGCCAGTCGCGCGACGAGTTTCTCGATGTCTTGCAGGATCGTCATGTTCATTGCCCTCGACCTGCCCGTGCCAGCTTGGCGCGGTCCCGGCAATGGCAATTACGATAGTTCGAGTTTCGCTACGGTAAACTCACCAGCCCGGCGATGGGCAGGCTCGCCGCGGTCCGCCGGGAAGCAACACCATTCGCGGTTGCCCTCTTCAAATGTTAGCGCTATCTTCGAACCACAAGAGTAAACCCACCGGGAGATCGATGTGTCTAGGCGAATCCACGCAGCCCTTGCGGCAACCGCTTTCTGCGGCCTGATCACCGCCTGCAACGGCACGGGCGGCGCGCCTGAACCCACCGCTTCGGCCGATGTCACACAGGCGGGGGCCACGCAGGCGGATGCGTCCGGCAAGAAGTACCTGTCGCAGCCGCTGGTCAGCGAAATCTACACCGCCGACCCCTCCGCCCATGTGTGGAACGACAAGTTCTACATTTACAACAGCCACGACATCGACGGCCCCGCCGTGGAAGACGACATGGGCAGCCACTTCGAGATGCGCGACTATCATGTCCTGTCGATGGACAAGGTTGGCGGCAAGGTCACCATCGGGCCGGTGGCGCTGGACGTGAGCCAGGTGCCCTGGGCCTCCAAGCAGATGTGGGCGCCCGACGCGGCCTTCAAGAACGGTACTTACTATTTCTACTTCCCGGCCAAGGACAAGCAGGGCGCCTTCCGCATCGGCGTGGCCACGTCCAAGGATCCCATGGGTCCGTTCAAGCCGCAGCCGCAGCCGATCAAGGGCAGCTACTCTATGGACCCCGCCGTCTTCACCGACGACGACGGCCAGAGCTACATGTACTTCGGCGGCATCTGGGGCGGCCAGCTCCAGCGCAACGTGAACAGCAAGTACGATCCCAACGGTTCCAAGACCGACCTCCAGGCCGACGACAAGCCCGCCCTGCTCCCCCGCGTGGCCCGCATGAACGGCGACATGCTGGAATTCGCCGAGGCCCCGCGCGAGGTGAAGATCGTGGACGAGAAGGGCAAGCTCCTGCTCGGCGGCGACCATGATCGCCGCTTCTTCGAGGGCTCGTGGATGCACAGGTACAACGGCAAGTACTACTTCAGCTACTCGACCGGCGACACGCACTACCTCGCCTACGGCATCGGCGATTCGCCCTATGGCCCCTTCACCTACAAGGGCCGCATCCTGGAGCCGGTGGAAGGCTGGACCACGCACCATTCGATCGTCGAGAAGGACGGCAAGTGGTGGCTGTTCTATGCCGACAGCCAGCTCTCCGGCCAGACGCGCCTGCGCAACGTGAAGGTGACGGAGCTGCACTACAACGAAGACGGCACGATCAAGACCATCGATCCCTTCGTACGCTGAGGACGGACGGGGATGGCGAAAAGGCACGCTGGTCTGCTGATCGCGGCGCTGCTTGCCGCCATCCCGCTTCCTGCTTTCGCGGCGCCTGCTCCGCAGATGGCGCTGACTTTCGACGACCTGCCCGCACACCCGCCATATCCGGCGGGCGAAACGCCGGTATCGGTAATCGACGCCATCGTGGCGGCGCTGAAGCACGAGCGAGCGCCGGCGTTCGGCTTCGTCAACGCCGGCAAGGGTAAGCCCGGCGAACTCGGCACCGTGCTCACGCACTGGCGGGCGGCCGGGCTGCCTTTCGGCAATCACGGCTACAACCACCTCAATCTCGACAAAGTAGGCACGGCGCAGTTCGTCGCGGAGATCGACCACAACCAGGCCGTGCTCGGCCCGGACGGGATGAAACGGCTACTGCGCTATCCCTTCCTGGTCGAGGGCAAGGATCCCGAGACGCGCGACAGCGTTCGCAAGGCCCTGGCCGAGCGAGGCTATCGCATCGCCGGGGTCACCCTCTCGTTCGATGACTGGGCCTGGAACGCGCCCTATGCGCGCTGCTCGGCCCAGGGGAACGCAGCGGCAATCGCCGATCTGGAAGCCCGCTATCTGGACGCCGCGCGCCGCGATGCCGAGGCAGCCCGCACTGCTTCGCAGCAAAGGTTCGCGCGGGACGTGCCCTATGTCCTGCTGCTTCACGTCGGCGCCTTCGGGGCGCGGATGCTGCCACGGCTGCTGGCGCTCTATCGCGAGATGGGCTTCCGGTTCATTTCCCTGGAAGAGGCCCAGCAGGACACGTTCTACGCCTCGACCGACCCGGCAAGGCCCGGCCCTTCACCGGCCTTGCTGCGGACGACTCCGCTCGCGAAACCGGGGGATGAGATCTGCCCGACCTGATCGTCGTCCCGGACCTGATCCGGGACCGCTGGCAATTCTTTAGGCGATAGCTTGCGTGACAGCGCCCCGGCGCAACGTGGGCCGTTCACGGCCAGCGGTCCCGGATCAAGTCCGGGACGACGTACCCTCCATCTCTACCGCAGCAGCTCCAGCGGAATGGCCTCGCCCATGGCCTTGTACCCGGCTGGGTTCGGATGCAGGGCATCGCCCACGTCATAGGCCGGATTGAGCCTGTCCGGCCGGGCCGGGTCGCGCATGACCTTGTCGAAATCGATCACGCCGTCGAAATTGCCGGGCTCGCGAATCCAGGCGTTGATGGCCTGCCGGTCCGCTTCATTGGCCGCGTCGGGATGATAATACTCCGTTCCCATGTAGGGCAGCAGCGTCGCGCCGTGGACCTTGATCCCGCGGGCATGGGCGCGCGCCACGATCTGCGCATAGGCGCCGGTGATCTGTTCGACCATCGCCGCATGTTCCCCGGCGCTGACCGGCTGGAGACGCGTGAGATTGCCGAGGTCGTTGATCCCCTCCAGCAGGATCAGGTGGGTGACGCCCGGAAGCGCCAGAACGTCGCGATCGAGCCGGGTCATGGCGTTTGGACCGAGACCGTCGAGCAGCACGCGGTTCCCGCCGATGCCCTGGTTGATCACCGCCCGCTTGCCACCCAGGCGACGCGCAAGCACGTCCGTCCAGCGATCGTTGCCGTTGGTGGTGGTGCCGCGCCCGTCCGTGATGGAATCGCCGAGCGCCACGACGGCGCCGCCGCCGCAGGCACGCGCCTCGATGCCGGAGAGCATGTACCAGTGGTCTACCTTGGCGGCGGCAGGCAGGTCTACATCGGCCACATGATCGCCCGCCAGCCAGTAGGAGGTTGCCCGCGAACCGGGGTGGGAGGTCTGGCGGCCGGGCACGTCTGCGAGGTGGATCGAGATCGCGAGATCGTCGAAGGCCCTCAGCGGCAGGTCGATCGGATCGGAGAGCCAGTCGGCGCCGGGCGGGATCGTGACGCGGGGCTTGCCGGAGAAGCTCAGGCGCGTGACCGAACCCGCATTCACGGCGGCGCTGCCCGGCTGCACCGCCCGCGCCAGAGTCGCGCTCTCGATCACCAGGGGGGCGTCTCCGAAGGCGTTGGAAAACCGCACCCGCAACCCGCTGCCGCCGATCGACGGCCGCACGATCTGCCGCAGCGTCACATCGCGCCGTGCCTCCGCCGGCAGCGCATTGTCGGCGCCGGGCTCCATCTGCGACGAGCCCCAGGCGGCCACCCAGGGACAGGCTGCCGCTGCCGCCGGAATTCCCGGCAGGGTCATCAGCAGCGCTGCGGCGGTCGCGGCAAGTCGGCGGTTTCTCGGCTGCATGATATCAACCCTCAAAAGAAAAGAGCCGGCGACCGAAGGCCGCCGGCTCGAAGGTTTCAGGGAGGAGGAGATCCCTGACAAGAACGAAATATCGAACGCGATCAGAAGTTCGCGCGCAGGCCCAGCAGCACCTGACGGCCCGGATAATAGACCGAGTAGGCGGCGTTCGAATACTGGAAGGTCGTGCGGATCGGCTCGTTCGTGATGTTCAGCACGTCGAGCGTCAGGCGCACGGCCTTGTCGAGGAAGGGCAACTGATAGCCGGCCGACATGTCCAGCTGGCCGCGGGCATCCGAGCGCAGCGCGGCACCGGGGATGTTGTTCTGCGGACCGTTCACGGCAATCGACTTGTCGTTCCAGACGTAGTTCAGGCTGACCGACAGGCCGCCGTTTTCGTAGAAGCCCTGAAGGTTGTACGAATAGGGCGAAACGCCG
Source organism: Novosphingobium sp. ZW T3_23 (assembly GCF_044987305.1). Classification (NCBI taxonomy): domain Bacteria; kingdom Pseudomonadati; phylum Pseudomonadota; class Alphaproteobacteria; order Sphingomonadales; family Sphingomonadaceae; genus Novosphingobium; species Novosphingobium sp. ZW T3_23. Next base: position 36,415 of record NZ_JBJDRF010000021.1, on the reverse strand, counting down.
GTGGCAACCAGGCCCGAAGACGACGACTGCTTCAGGTACGTGCCGTTGGCCGAGAAGCCTAGGCCCTGGAACAGGAAGTCCAGCGGCTGCACCCAGGTGACTTCGATGCCCTTGATCTTGAGGTCCGAGAGGTTGATCGGGCGGTTCACCGTGATCGGCAGGTCGGCGATCGCCACGCCGGTGGCGGCTGCGCGGTTGCGCAGGGCGTCCTGCTGGGTGGAGATCAGGCTGTCGAACGGAATGTTCAGCGAGCCGAAGCTGGCGCTGGTGACCTGCGTCTCGGTGAAGCCCTGGATGTTCTTCATGAAGGCCGACACGCCGACGTAACCGATGCCGCCGGTGTAGAATTCACCGCCGATATCGAAGTTGTCCGAGGTGTAGGGTGTCAGGTCAGGATTGCCCGCGGTCGCCACCAGCGCCGAAGGATCGGAGAAGGTGATGCCCGGCAGGATCTGGCCTGCGTCCGGACGGGTCATGGTGCGCGACGCCGAGGCACGAATCTTGACGTTGTCCAGCAGGTCGTAGGTCAGGTTGATCGACGGCAGGAAGTTGTCGTAGTTCGACTTCGAGGTGATATCGACGATCGTGGTGCCGACCTGGCTCGGTCCGACGACGACCTGGCGGGTATGGGCATAACGCATGCCCGCATTGGCATGCAGATCACGGCCGAACAGCTGGGTTACGCCGTTCAGTTCGAAGTAGGCGCCCCAGACCGTCTCGTCCATGTCGCCCGTGGCGCCGCCGGTCACCGCGCCGCGTGCTTCCGGCGCGCTGTCGCGATAGCTGGCGTAGTCGGTGGCGGCCTTCAGTGCGTCAAAGTCCGGCACGACGAAGGCGTTGTAACCAACGCTGCCGCTGGCGAGATGGCCGAAATTGTTCACCGGGAACTGCTTCAGGTACTGCGCGATGGCGGTGGTCGGTACTGTGCCGGTGGCGCCGGTGCAGCCCGTGCCGCAGACAGAAAGCTGGTAGGCGGTGCTGTTGTCATAAGCGCGGATCGAGCGCTGGGCCCGGTCGTAGGCGCCGCCGATCTTGATGCTGAACTGATCGTCGCCGATCGTGGTATCGAGGTGGGCACCCTTGGTCTCGGTGCTGCGACGCACGAGCTGGATGTTCTGGCGATACCACTGCCAGCCGAGGTTTGGATTGTTGAGATCGACGTTGGTGGTGATCAGCGGACGGTTCGCCGCGCCGGTGTTGTCATAGTAGACGTCCACGCCCGAATTCGGCGCAGTCTGGAACGCGAAGGTCGGCTGTTCGCGGAAGAACTCGCTCTTCGACCAGTTGGCACTGGCTTCCACCTTCACGGTGTCGGAAGGCTGCCAGGTCAGGCTGGGATTGATGTTCCAGAACTTGGTGGTCTGCTTGAACTGGCTGGCTTCGAGGAAGAACGACGAGTTGGCGAAGGTGCCGCTGGTGACCACGCCGTTGTCATCCACGGTGAGGTCGATCGGGATCATGCCGCCGGTCGCCTGCGCGCCGGTGCCGGGGCCCGAATTGCGGACCTGCCAGTTCATGTTGATCTTGTTGTAGTTGCGCTTGGACTTCGCCCAGATGCCGTCGAGTGCGAAGTGCAGCTCGTCGCTGGGACGCCATTCGAGCGCTGCCAGCGCCGAGATACGCGAACGGTCGCCGGTGGTCAGGCTGTTGCGGCCGAGGCGGGGAAGCAGCGCGGTGCTGAGCTGGCTGCGCGTCAGGCCAGAGGTGGCGACGACGTCCACCGGCTGGCCGGGAACGAGGCCGTGACCGGCATTGGCCGGGACGACAGAGGCCCAGTTCCAGTTGTTGTTGCCGGCATCGCCAGCCCCCAGGCTGCCGTCGCCCCAGCCCACGGTCTCGAAGCCGTCGACGCGGGTCTTGGTCTTCACGCCGGCCACGCCGACGAGGATGCCGAAGGTATCCGTCGTATGGCTGGCGACGAGCGCGCCGCGCGGGCTGATCTTGCCGTTGCTGTCGGTGTACTGGCCCTGCGCCACGGCGGTGATGTGGGTGCCTTCCTTGTCGAAGGGACGGGCGTTGCGCAAGTTGACGGTGCCGGCGATGCCGCCTTCGAGGGTCGAGGGCGTCGGGCTCTTGGCAAGGTCGAGGCGGGTGAAGAGTTCGGACGGGAAGAAGTCCAGATCGACTTCACGGTTGGCGCTGCCGCCGTTGGTGCCGCCGTCGGACGCGACCTGGAGCTGCGAGCCGTTCAGCAGCACACGGGTGAAGCTGGGGCCGAGACCGCGAATGGCCACCTGGGTGCCTTCGCCGTTGATGTCGCGGTTGAGGCGCACGCCCGGCATGCGGTTCAGCGTTTCGGCAAGGTTGGTGGCGGGCAGCTTGCCGATGTCTTCGGCGAAGATCGAATCCCCGAAGGTCACTGCGTCGCGCTTGGCATTGGTGGCGCTCTGGAGCGAGGCGCGGATGCCGGTGACGATGATGTCGCCGGCCGAAGGTTCATCGCTCTGGGGTGCCGGATCGGCGACGGTCGTGTCGGCGGCAGTATCCTGGGCAGTACCCTGCGCAAAGGCGGCAGGCGCGGCAACTCCCGAGAGCGCGGCTGCGCTCAGGAGAACGGCACGAACGGAAATACGGTTGGATCGCATTGGATATCCCCTCCCATGTAAACCACGTCCGCGTCATGTCGGATCGTGGGGTGCGCCAGCACTGGTAGCGCTATCATTATCAAACTTAATATGCTCAGTGCCGGCGGTCGTCAACACTTATGTTAGCGGTATCTTTCATCGGTAGCCATAAAGCTTTACCCGCTGAATCTGCCACTTTCCGGCCTCAAGGCGAATGTGGCGGCCCTGGTGTGTCTGGTCGCCGTTGAGAAGTCTGCCGGGCACCCATTTGCCGGTCGAGTCGAATTCGCCCTCGAATGCCGAATCGATGCCGGCCAGTGCGGCCCCGCCCGACTTCGGCTTGAACGTCACGGTAATCCCCTGCCCGGCGATGAGGTATTCCTCCGGCCCGATCTGGATGATCATGCCGCCTGCCGCCGCGATGGCGGCGGTGGTGCCGGGCTGCGAAGCGTCGGCGCCGGGATTCGCCACCGGCCTTTGAATGTCCGCATAGGCGATGGTGAAGCGATAGGGCCCCACTTCGCGGGTGTCGGGCTCGTAGACGAGCGTCTCGTCGTAGAGCTGGCGCGGTTTGAACCCGACCATGCGGTCCGTACCCTGCGCGTCCAGGATATAGGGCTTGAGCTGCTGGAGCACGCCATAGGCATCCTTCAGCGGTCCCGGCTCCTTGTCCACGGAGTCGATGGAGAACGGGCTGAATCCCAGCGCGTCGAGCTGGCCGATGGCATAGAAGGCGTTCGCCGGGCCGCTGGGATTGTTGGAATTGTGCGCTTCGGGAATGAACAGCACGTTGTCGGGCCGCTTGTAGCCATTCACGATGTCCACGAAGCTGGAGAAGTAGATGTCCGGCGCCAGGAAATCGAGGTGCGGGCCGCCCGCCTTCCACACGTCCAGCAAGTGCGGCAGCGGGCCGCCGCTGGGGTACTCGCCGGGGATGCGACCGGGACGGTTGAGCGCAACGTTGACGTACATCGGGATCGGATAGGCGGCCTTGCCGGCCTCCGCGAGCTGGTCCGCGAACCGGGCATAATGCCAGGCGGCGAAGACTTCCGCCGCCGCATCGCCGCCGCCGAACAGCTCGTCCCACGATCCGCTGGTGCGCGCGCCCTGTTCCAGCCACATCCTGCGCATGCCCGGAACCAGCGAATCCTTGTGCGCCACCAGATAGTTCACCAGCTCGGCCGGAACCGGCTCGGCATAGGCGGCATTGGCCGCCGCGCTGTAGTCGCGCGCGACGGGAAGCATCCCGATCTCGTTCTCCACCTGCACCATGACGACGGTGTTGTCCTTGGAATCCACCGCCTTGAGATGCGCCATGAGCGCGGCATAGGCGCGCTGGTCGGCCTTGAGCGTCTCGCCCCCGAAGGTCGAGAGGATCTCCACGCCCTGCCCATTGGGCAGCTGCGCGCGCGGGAAGCGTTGCTGGTCGCGCTTCACCCAGGCGGGGACGTAGGTGGACATGGAGTTCTTCCACGCGCCGAACCACAGGATCACCAGCTTGAGGTCGTTGGCCCGCGCCGCCTTGATCTGCGAATCCACCGAAGACCAGTCGAACGTGCCTTCGGTCGGCTCGATCAGTTCCCACGATACCGGCGTGAGCACGGTATCGACGTTCATCTCCTTCAGCCGCTTCCAGTGCGGCTCCATGTAGGCGGCGCTGGAGGATGCCGAATTGCTGAGTTCCCCGCCGATCATCAGCATGGGCTTGCCGTTGACGATGAGCTGCTGCGTATCGCCCTTCCGTTCAAGGCGAGGGGCGTCGGCCAGCGCGGGGGTGGTCAGGCTCAGGCTGACGGCAAGCGCGGATACTGCCAGGAAGGCAGGGCGGAAAGTCATGCGTTCTCTCCCAGGAATGCAGAGATCACGGCGCGGGCGCCGGAGGTTTCGAGATGGCCGAGGTGCGCGGCGATAGCGTCGAGTGCGGCGGCGTCGGGCACATGGCCGAGCACGCCGAGCGCCGCCGTCACCCGGGCGCGCGGCGTGGCCGTGCCGCGAAGTGCTGCAGCCAGGGCCTGGGCGGCGGGATCGTCGATCGTGAAGCTCTCGCCCGCGTCGGTCGTCCCGGCCTGCCAGCGTACCCACGCCGCCACGGCCAGCGCGATGGCTGCGAAGGAACCGCCCTGCTCCACCACCGCGCCCAGCGGCGCGAGGAGGCGCTGCGGCAGCTTCTGCGAGCCGTCCATGGCGATCTGGCGGGTGCGGTGCTGGAGCGCGCTATTGGCGAAGCGCGCCATCAGTTCGCGGCGATAAGCGGGAATGTCGAGCCCGGCGGGTGGGTCCAACGTAGGCACGACTTCGTCCCAGAGCCGCTCGACGAAGAGCAGCCCCGGTGCGGTGCCGACGAATTCATGGACGAACGCGTCGCCTGCCAGCCCGCCGAGATAGGCGATGGCCGAATGCGCGCCGTTCAGCAGCCGCAGCTTGGCTTCCTCCCACGGGGCGACGGCGTCGGTCAGCTGGACGCCGAGCGCGGCGAAGTCGGGCCGCTCGCCTGCGAAGCTATCCTCGATGACCCATTGCAGGAAGGGTTCGGCCTTCACCATCGCCCGGTCTTCCACGCCGGTCAGCGCGGCAAGGCCGGCGATATCCTCGTCCGTGGTGGCGGGAACGATGCGGTCGACCATGGTGGCCGGGAACGTGCAGCTCTCCGCGATCCATGCGGCCAGCGCCGGATCGTGTGCCTCGGCCATGGCGAGTACCGCGCCTTTCAGCAGCGCGCCGTTGTGAGGCAGGTTGTCGCAGGAGAGGATCGAGAGCGGGCCGAGGCCCCCCGCCCGCCGACGCGCCAGCGCCGCGACGAGGAAGCCCGCCGCCGTGCGCGGACGCTCCAACCCCGCGAGATCGGCGGCGACGTCCGCGTCCTCGGCCATGAGTTTTCCGGTCTTGCGATCGAGGCAATAGCCCTTTTCGGTCACCGTCAGCGTGACGAGGTGCGTGTCCGGCGAGGCCAGCGCGGCTACCACCGCCTCCGGCTCTTCCGGCGCGACCAGCACATGCTGCACGGCGCCGATGATCTGCGGGGTCTGCACCTCCCCTTCGCGCACCAGCAGGGTGTAGAGGCCGTCCTGCGGGTTCATCTGGTCCCGCACCGAAGCGGAGCGCAGCGAGACGCCGATCACGCCCCAGCGCAGATCGCCAGACGCGAGCGCCGCCTCGAACACGGCGGCCTGATGCGCACGGTGGAACGCGCCGATGCCGAGATGGACGACGCCCGCCCTGACCGCCGCGCGGTCATAGGCGGGCCGAGCGACGGCGGCCGGAACCTGGCCGAGAGTCTCGTTCGAAAGCCTCACAGCTTGTACGCCGCCTTGACGAGATCGTAGGCAAGCGCGCGGGCGACTTCATGCGCCTCATCCTCGGGCAGGCGGTGTTCTGCCACGAGCTGCGCCAGCCAGGCACAGTCCATGCGGCGGGCCACGTCGTGCCGGGCCGGGATCGAGAGGAAGGCGCGGGTGTCGTCGTTGAAGCCGACGGTGTTGTAGAAGCCCGCCGTCTCGGTTGCGCGCTCGCGGAAGCGGCGCATGCCTTCGGGGGAATCGTGGAACCACCATGGCGGGCCGAGGCGCAGCGAGGGGTAGTGCCCAGCCAGCGGCGCCAGTTCGCGCGAATAGACATCCTCGTCCAGCGTGAAGAGGATCAGCGTCAGGCGCGGGTCGTTGCCGTGGCGGTCCAGCAACGGCTTAAGCGCCTGCACGAATTCGCCGGGCAGCGGAATGTCGCCGCCCTTGTCGCGGCCGAAGCGGTCGAGCACGGCCTGGTTGTGGCTGCGATGGACGGCGGGATGGAGCTGCATGACCATGCCGTCCTCCACGCTCATCCCGGCCATTTCGGTCAGGAGTTGGGCGCGGAACAGTTCGGCGTCATCCTTGCCCGGTGCCGACAGGACACGTTGGTAGAGCGCCTCGCAATCCTCGGGCGAGAGATCGGCGGTGCGGGCGCTGGGATGGCCGTGGTCGGTCGAGGTGGCTCCGGCCTCTCGGAAGCGGGCGCGGTGGAAACGGTGCGCGGCCAGATAGCCTGCGTAAGTCGACACGTCCTCGCCCGCCATCTCGCCGAACTTCGCGACCTTGGCGGCGAAACCCGGCGTTTCGGGATCGACGACCGGATCGGGGCGATAGGCGGTGACGACCCGGCCGTTCCAGCCGCTTTCCCGGATCGCGCGGTGATGGGCGAGCGGATCGAGCGGGCCTTCGGTGGTGGCGATGGCCTCTATGCCGAAGCGATCGAACAGGGCGCGGGGGCGGAAAGCCTCCGTCTTCAGGGCGGCGTCGATCACCTCGTAATAGTGGTCCGCCGTGCTCTCATCCAGCAGCACGTCGAGGCCGAACACTTCCGCGAAGACCCAGTCCAGCCACATGCGCGAAGGGGTGCCGCGGAACAGGTGGTAGTGCTTCGCGAAGATCGCCCAGATCTTGCGCGGATCCTGCTCCACCGGGCTGCCGTCCACGCTGGGCACGCCCAGCGATTCCAGCGCGACGCCCTGCGAATAGAGCATGCGGAACACGTAGTGGTCCGGCACGATCAGCAGCGAGGCGGGGTCGGTGAACGGCTCATCATAGGCGAACCAGGCCGGGTCGGTATGACCGTGCGGGCTGACGATCGGCAGATCCTTCACGCCCTCGTAGAGCGCGCGCGCAATGGCGCGGGTGCCCGGATCGGCGGGGAACAGGCGGTCGGGGTGGAGAACGAGGGGACGAGTCATGCTGTGGCTTTCTCGCGGTCGGGATCGGCGACCTGGTAGCGGGGAAGGATCAGGTGGATGACGCCAAGCGCCACGAGATAGGCGCAGGAAGCCACGACGAAGATCGGCTCGTAGCTGCCCACGGTTTCGAGGATTGTGCCGGCGAACTTGGCCATGAGCATGCCGCCCAGCGCACCGGCCAGTCCGCCGAGACCGACGACCGAGCCGGTCATCCAGCGCGGCATCGTGTCACCCGGCAGCGCGTAGAGGTTGGCGGAGAACGCCTGGTGCCCGGCGCAGGCAAGGCCGACCAGCGCCACGGCGGTCCACAGCCCCGGCGCATTCGGCGCCAGCGCGATCGGCACGGCGCAGAGCGCGGCCAGGAACATCGCGGTCTTGCGCGAGCGGTTGATGGTCCAGCCCCGGCCGATGAATCGCGAGGAAGCCCAGCCGCCCAGCACCGAGCCGACGTCCGCCAGCAGGTAGACCGCGATCAGCGGCGGGCCGAAGTCCAGCATCTTCACGCCGAACTGCTTGTTGAAGAAGTCCGGCAGCCAGAACAGGAACGTCCACCAGACCGGATCGATCAGGAAACGGCCCAGCATATAGGCCCAGGTCTGGCGATAGCCGAACAGCGCGCGCCACTTGACCGGGCGCGGCTTCTCCACCGGATCTGCCTCGATCCAGGCCAGTTCCTCGGCGCTGAGGTTCTTCTTGTCGCGCGGGCGGCGGTAGAAGCCGAGCCAGGCCGCCAGCCACAGGACCGTCAGCAGGCCGGTGAGGATGAAGGCCCAGCGCCAGCCCAGCGTCAGCGCGATCACCGGCACCACCAGCGGCGTCAGGATCGCGCCCACGTTGGAGCCGGCGTTGAAGATGCCGATGGCGAAAGCGCGCTCGCGCTTGGGGAACCATTCGTTGGTGGCGGCGATGGCGGCGGGGAACGTCCCCGCCTCGCCGATGGCCAGCGGGATGCGCGCGAACAGCATGCCGCTGGTGGAAGTGAACAGCGCGTGTGCCATGTGGCCGACCGTCCACAGCGTCACGGCCAGGGCATAGCCCGCCCGCGCGCCGATCTTGTCGATCAGGCGGCCGAAGAACACGTAGGCAATGCCATAGCCCGCCTGGAACCAGATCGCGAGGTCGGCATAGCCGCTCTCGCTCCAGCCGTAGCGCGCCTGAAGCTCGGGCTTGAGCGTGGGCAGGACCAGCCTGTCCACATAGCTCAGCACCACCGCCGCAAAGAGGAGCGCGCAGACGATCCAGCGGATCCGGCCCGAGGGTTTGCTCGGTCCGGCGCCCTGGTCCTTGATGGGCGTCACGCCGTTCACCGCGATCACCAGTTGTACATCGTGCCGTCTTCGAGGCGGTTCACCGGCAGGAAGGCGCGGCTGTATTCGTAGCCGGCGGCCAGTTCCTCATCGATGTCCACGCCCAGGCCCGGCGCTTCGCCCGGATGCATCATGCCGTTCTCGAAGGTATAGGCATGGGGGAAGACCGCATCGGTTTCCGGCGTGTGGCGCATATATTCCTGCACGCCGAAGTTCGGCACCGAAAGGTCGAAGTGCAGCGCGGCGGCCATGCAGACCGGCGAGAGGTCGGTGGCGCCGTGGCAGCCGGTGCGGATCTGGTAGAGATCGGCCAGCGCGGCGATGCGGCGAAGGTGCGTGATGCCGCCCGCGTGGACCACGGTGGCGCGGATGTAGTCGATCAACTGGTTCTGGATCAGGTCCTTGCAGTCCCAGATCGAGTTGAAGATCTCGCCCACGGCCAGCGGCGCGGTGGTGTGCTGGCGGATGAGCTTGAACGCCTCCTGGTTCTCGGCAGGCGTCGCGTCTTCCAGCCAGAACGGGCGGTAGGGCTCCAGGTCCTTGCCCAGGCGGCCGGCCTCGATCGGGGTGAGGCGGTGATGGATGTCATGCAGCAGGTGGACGTCCCAGCCCAGCGCCTCGCGCGCGGCCTTGAACAGTTCGGGCACGACGCGCAGGTACTTCGCGGTGTTCCAGACGTTCTCGGTCGGCAGGTCGGCGTCGGCGGGCTCGTAGAAATACTTGTCCTTGGAGACGCCATACGTCGAGGCCATGCCGGGCACGCCGCACTGGAGGCGGATCGCCTTGTAGCCCTGCGCCTGGTAATCGAGGGCGACGTTGATCGTGTCCTCGATCGTCGTGCCGTTGGCGTGGCCATAGACCATCACGCCTTCACGGCTGGCGCCGCCTAGCAGCTGGTAGACCGGCAGGCCGGCGATCTTGCCCTTGATGTCCCACAGCGCCATGTCGACGGCGGCGATGGCAGTCATCGTCACCGGGCCGCGGCGCCAGTAGGCACCCTTGTAGAGGTACTGCCAGACGTCCTCGATGCGGTGCGCGTCGCGGCCGATCAGGCAGGGGATGACGTGGTCGGTCAGATAGCTGGCGACCGACATTTCACGGCCGTTGAGCGTGGCGTCTCCCACGCCGGTGGTGCCGTCGTCGCAAGTGATCTTGAGCGTGACGAAGTTGCGACCCGGGCAGGTGATGATGACCTTGGCATCGACTATCTTGGGCATGGGATGGATCCTCAGGCGATTTCGAGAGTGGTGGTCTTGAGATCGGCGCTGCTGGCGCCGACCAGGATATCGAACAGGCCGGGTTCGACGACTTCGCGCATGTCCTCGTTCCAGAGGCTGAAATCGTCCGGGCCGAGGGTGAACTCGACTTTGCGCGTCTCGCCGGGCTTCAGCGTGACACGGCGGAAACCGCGCAGTTCCATGACCGGGCGGGTGACGCTGGCGGCCTGATCGTGGACATAGAGCTGCACCACTTCATCGCCTGCGCGCTGGCCGGTATTGGTCACGTCCACCGAGACGGTGACATTGCCCGAGAGGCCGATGCGCGGTGCCGAGAGGCTGGGCGCGCCCACGGTGAAGGTGGTGTAGCTGAGGCCGAAACCGAACGGATAGAGCGGAGCCGTCTCCGCGAAGAGGTAGCCGCGCTTGGCCGAGGGCTTGTGGTTGTAGAAGAAGGGCACCTGCCCGACGTCCTTGACCACGGTGACCGGCAGCTTGGCGCCCGGATTGACGTCTCCGAACAGCGCCTCGGCCATGGCGGTGCCGCCTTCCTGGCCGAGATACCAGCACTCCAGGATCGCGTCCGCCTGCTCGGCCACGGTCGGCCACGAAGGCGGGCGGCCGTTGAGCGCGACGACGATCACCGGCTTGCCGGTCGCCTTGAGGGCGCGGAACAGCTCGTTCTGCTCGCCCACAAGGTCGAGGTCGGTACGGTCGCCGAGGTGGTTCTTCGCATAGCCTTCGCGGCTGGTCTGCTCGGTATCGCCGATGGCCAGCACGATCACGTCGCTGCCCTTGGCCGTCTCCACGGCCTCCGCGATCAGCGCGCGGTTCTTCGCGGGGTCGGCCAGTAGCACCTCGTTGGCCGAGCGGTCCTCGCTTTGGGTGATGAACACGCCTTGCGCGAAGACGACTTCCGCCTTGCCCGCGACGCGCGCCTTGATGCCTTCGACCAGGTTCACGCTGGAACGCGGCTCGGACGAATAGCCGCCGAGGCGGGTGACATTGGCGTTCGGCCCGATCACGGCGATGCGCTTCTGCGCGCCCGCCGTCAGCGGCAGCACACCGCTATTCTTGAGCAGGCAGATCGACTTGCGCGCCGCTTCCAGCGCCAGCGCGCGGGCTTCGGCATTGGCAGTGAGCCTGGCAGACGCCTTGGGATCGACCGGCCCGGCCTCGAACATGCCGGCGCGGAACTTCAGCGTCAGCATGCGGCGGCAGGCGGCATCGACGGCGGCAAGCGGCACCAGCCCCTTGCGTACCTGGTCGGCCAGGGTGCGGAAGCCTTCACCATCGGGAAGGTCGGAATCAACGCCCGCATGAAGCGCCAGCCGCGCCGCGCCCTCGATATCGCTGGCGAGGTGGTGGAAGCTCGCCAGTTCCCCGATCGCGGCGTAGTCGCTGAGGATGGCGCCGTCGAAGCCCCATTCGCCGCGCAGCACGTCGGTCAGCAGCCAGCGGTTGGCGTGGCTGGGGATGCCGTCGATCTCGTTGTAGGAGGGCATGACCGCAGCAATACCGGTGCGGCGCACCACTTCGCGGAACGGCGGGAAGAAGCTGTCGTAAAGCTCGCGCTTGCCGAGCGGGGCCGGGGCGACGTTGTTGCCTGCCTCGGGCTGGCCGTGGCCGGTCATGTGCTTGAGCGTGGCGAAGACTTTGCCCTCGGCCAGTTCCTTGCCTTCGCCCTGAAGGCCGCGCACGGCGGCGACGCCCATTTCTCCGCAGAGATAGGGATCTTCGCCGAAGGTCTCCTCGATACGGCCCCAGCGCGGGTCGCGGGCTATGTCCACCACCGGCGAGAGCGCCAGGGTGGAGCCGTGCGCGCGCACTTCGCGGCCAATCACCGACTGCACGCGCTCCACCAGGTCGGTGTCGAAGCTGCCCGCCATGGCGATGGCCTGCGGGAAGCTGGTGGCTTCGGGCGCCATGTAGCCGTGGAGCGATTCCTCATGGAACAGCACGGGGATGCCCAGCCGGGTCCGCTCGCGCGCCCACTTCTGGGTGGCATTGACGAAAGCGATGGTATCGGCGGGCTTGCGCCAACGGCCGGTGACGTCGGTGCCGGTGTTGTTGGCCGTGGCTGCACCGCCCCGGTCGGACGGGCGGGCGATCTGGCCGATACCGTTCGGATGCGCCTGGCTGGCGCGCGCCGGATCGAAAGCGCGCGATTCGTCCATGATCTCACGCTTGCGGGTGGAGAGCGTGATGAGCTGGGCCACCTTCTCGTCCAGCGTCATGATGGCCATCAGGTCCTTGACGCGCAGGTCGACGGGAACCTTGGGATCCTTGTAAAGCGGCGTTGCGGCGCGCGCGGAAAGCGGCAGGAAGGCCAGCATCGAGGCACCCGCGCCCCAACGCAGCAGTTCGCGGCGCTTCATGGGAGCGGCGATCATGCGCGCGTCTCCGCAGCCGGGACGCACGATCCCGCAACCGTCAGACAAACCGGAAAAATCATCGTTCTCCCCTGCATCCCCGGGCACTCTTGGGCCCATTTCCCGATCGGGCGGCAAACACTGTTGCCTGCCCTGAACTTTGTGTGTTAGCGTTATCATGCGCGACAATGAACGAGCTTGTCAATGGCATCGCGGCGCTAATTAATTCGGCCCTCGGGCCATGATCTGGGACACAGGGGAGGATGATGAAGAAGCGGCTTCTGACGATGGGCGCATGCGTGATGGCCCTTGGCCTTGCGACTGCTCCGGCCTTTGCAAACGATGGCTACGACCTCTGGCTGGCCCCCGCAAGTTCGCCCGCCACGGATATCCGCGTAATCGGCCAGTCCGAAACGCTGGACCGCGCCGCCGAAGAACTGCGCCGAGACCTTGCCGCCTCTGCGCTTCCGGTGGTCCTGGCGAAAATCGACGATCCGGCGCTTGCCGCGCTGCGCCTGCCGGTGACCTCGCTGGGCGAGGAAGGCTATCTGATCCGCGCCGCCACGCTCGATGGCCGCAAGACCCTGATCGTCACCGGCAAGACCGACCGCGCCGTGCTCTACGGCGCCTTCGCGCTGATCCGCGCGCAGAAGACCGGCGCCGATCTCGCCGCGATCGACTTGCAGTCCGCCCCGAAGATCGGCCTGCGCGTGCTCAACCACTGGGACAATCTCGACGGTTCAGTGGAGCGCGGATATGCGGGCCAGTCTCTGTGGGACTGGTGGACCCTGCCGGACTTCAAGGATCCGCGCTATACCGACTATGCCCGCGCCAATGCGGCGCTGGGCATCAACGGCATCGTGCTCAACAACGTCAACGCCAAGCCCGAAAGCCTGACCGCGCCCTATATCGCCAAGGCCAAGGCCCTGGCCGAAGTGTTCCGGCCCTGGGGCATCAAGGTCTATCTCTCCGCCCGCTTCTCCGCGCCGATCGAAATCGGCCATCTCAAGAGCGCCGATCCGCTCGACCCCGAAGTCCAGGCCTGGTGGAAGGCCAAGAGCGACGAGATCTACCGCGAAATCCCCGATTTCGGCGGCTTCCTGGTAAAGGCTAACAGCGAAGGCCAGCCCGGCCCGCGCGACTATCATCGCAGCCATGCGGAAGGCGCCAACATGCTGGCCGCCGCCGTCTCCCCCCATAACGGCATCGTCATGTGGCGTGCCTTCGTCTATGCCGAAACCGACCCGGACGACCGCGCCAAGCAGGCCTATACCGAGTTCAAGCCGCTCGACGGCAAGTTCGCGGACAACGTGCTGGTGCAGGTGAAGAACGGCGCCATCGACTTCCAGCCGCGCGAGCCGTTCCACCCGCTGTTCGGCGCCATGCCGAAGACGCCGATGATGCTGGAACTCCAGATCACCAAGGAATACCTGGGCTTCGCCACCCACCTGGCCTACCTCGGCACGATGTTCGAGGAAGTGCTGGAGGCCGATACCCACGCCAGGGGTAAGGGGTCGACGGTGGCCAAAGTGGTCGACGGTTCGCTCTATCGGCATAAGCTCAGCGGCATTGCCGGTGTCGCCAATGTCGGGCGTGACCGGGACTGGTCGGGCTCCACCTTCAACCAGGCCAACTGGTACGCCTTCGGCCGCCTCGCCTGGGATCCGACGCTTTCGGCCGACAGGATCGCCCGCGAATGGGCGCAGCAGACTTTCGGCAACGATCCGCGCGTGGTCGATACCGCCGTGAAGATGATGATGGCCTCGCGCGAGGCGGTGGTCGATTATACCGGCCCGCTCGGGCTCGCGCATGTCATGGGCACCGGCCACCACTACGGTCCGGGTCCGTGGATCAGCGATCTCGCCCGGCCTGAATGGAACCCGGTCTACTACCATAAGGCCGACAGGAACGGCATCGGCTTCGACCGCACGAAGACCGGCAGCAACGCCGTGGCGCAGTACGAGCCGGCGGTGGCGAAGCTGCTGGCGGATCCCCGCACGACGCCCGAAGGCGAACTGCTGTGGTTCCATCACCTGCCGTGGGACTGGAAGATGAAGTCCGGCCGCACGCTCTGGCAGGAGATGGTCACTCATTACGATCGCGGCGTCGCCACCGTCGCGCAGATGCAGTCCGAGTGGCAGGGCGTGAAGGGCCTCGTCGATGCCGAGCGCTGGCAGAAGACCGCCAGCTATCTCCAGATTCAGCACAACGAGGCCAAGTGGTGGCGCGATGCCAGCCTGGCTTACTGGATGTCGGTCAACGGCCTGCCGCTGCCCGATGGCGTTGCCGCGCCGGAGCACGATCTGGCCTGGTACAAGGCCCAGGACTTTCCGCTCGCGCCCGGCCATCCTCACTGACAACCCTAACTGACAATGCTTCGCTGGTTGCGCTACCAAGGCGACTTGTGGTGTTAGCGAACATTCCCCGGCGCTCCTCTTGGACGCCGGGGATCCGCCGGGGAACCAGATGAGCAGCCAAACCAGAGGTCCGCGCAAGCAGCGCTCCAGCGCCAAGATCGACGACGTGGCCCGTCTCGCGGGCGTATCGCCGATGACGGTGAGCCGCGTCATCAACAAGGGTGCCAATGTCCGCGAGGAAACCCGCCGCAAGGTGGAAGCGGCCATCGCCGAACTGAACTACGCCCCCAGCACCGCCGCGCGCGCACTGGCCGGGGGCGAGGACTTGCGGATCGGGCTGCTGCACTCCAACCCTAGCTTCGCCTATCTCAGCGAATTCCTGGTCGGTGCCCTGGAGGAAACCAGCGCCGCCAATGCGCAGCTGCTGGTGAAGCCCTGCAACGAGGAAGGCGGAGAAGCAAGGGCGGTGGCGCAGTTGCTCCGCACCCGCATAGACGGCGCGATCCTGCCGCCGCCGCTCAGCGATTCGCCGGCCGTGCTGGAAGCGCTCAAGAATGCGGACGTGCCGGTGGTGGCGGTCGCCACGGGCCGGGCGCCGGAATGGGCGCTGTCCGTGAGCATCGACGACCGCGAGGCGGCCTTCACGATGACGCATCATCTGGCCGCGCTGGGACATCGGCGGATCGGCTTCATCACCGGCCACCCGAACCAGACCGCCAGCGCCGAGCGTCTCGACGGCTACCGCGAGGCACTTTCGGCGCTGTACCTGCCGTTCGATCCCGCGCTGGTGGCGCAGGGATACTTCACCTATCGTTCCGGACTGGAGGCAGCGGCGCAGTTGCTTGACCTCGACAGCCCGCCCACCGCGATCTTCGCCTCCAACGACGACATGGCCGCCGCCGCCATCACCGTGGCCCACCGGCGCGGGCTGGACGTGCCGAACCAGCTTACCGTCTGCGGCTACGACGATACCGCGCTCGCCGTCTCCGTCTGGCCCGAGCTGACGACGATCCGCCAGCCCACAACCGACATGGCGCGCCGCGCGGTACGGTTGCTGATCGGCGAGATCCGCGCCCGCAACGGCGGCGGATCGGCAGGCGATCAGCCGCACGTCGTCGCTGAGTTCAAGCTGATCCGCCGGGATTCCGACGCCGGGCCCGCCTGATCCAACGCCGCAAGAACGACGTCCACGAAAAAACGGGGCCCCCTTGCGACCTGTCGCAAGGGGGCCTTGTCGTTTCAGGGCGGTCAGGAGAGCGAAGTCTCCTGCCCGCTTGAACTCAGCCTTCCATCTCTTCCAGCTCGCGGCCCTTGGTCTCGTTGACCATGGCGCGGACGAAGAAGAACGAGACGGCGGCGAAGAACGCATAGCCGGTGTAGGTCACGGCCAGGCCGGGGCTGACCGCCAGCGCCGGGAAGCTCACCGAGACGGCGGCATTCGCGATCCACTGCGCGAAGCCTGCCACCGCAAGACCGGAGCCGCGGATCTGGTTGGGGAACATCTCGCCCAGCATGACCCACATGATCGGGCCCCAGCTCATGTTGAAGAAGATCACGTAGAGGTTGGCCGCGACCAGCGCGATTACGCCGTTGTTGCCGGGCAGCGAAACGGCGCCGTCCGCGCCGGTGACGGCGGTGGAGAAAGCATAGGCCACGGTCGCCAGCGTCACCGCCATGCCTGCCGAGCCGATCAGCAGCAGCGGCTTGCGGCCGATCCGGTCCACCAGCGCGATCGTCGCGAGGCAGGCCCCGATCGAGAGCACGCCGGAAAGGATGTTGGTCTGGAGCGCATAGTTTTCCGAGAAGCCGACCGCCTCCCAAAGCGTGGCGCCGTAGTAGAACACCACGTTGATGCCGACGAGCTGCTGGAACACCGCAAGGCCGATGCCCGCCCAGACGATCGGGCGCACGCGGCCCGTGCTCTTCTCGATCAGGTCCGAGAGCTTGGGCTTGTGGTGGTCTGCGGCCAGGCTGGCGCGGATCTCGGCCACCTTGCGGTCGGCTTCCGCCGTGCCGAACAGGCGGGTGAGCACGGCATGGGCGCGCGGCTCCTGGCCCTTGACGACCAGATAGCGGGGGCTTTCGGGGATGACGAGCAGCGCGAAGAAGTAGATCGCGGCCGGAATCGCCTGGAGCCAGAACATCCAGCGCCAGGCCGGGAGGTCCAGCCAGAGCGCTTCGGTAGAGCCACCCGCATAGCGCGCCAGCACGAAGTTGGCGATGAAGGCGCCGGTAAGGCCGGTGATGATCATCACCTGCTGTACGCTCGACAGGCGGCCGCGAATGGCGGCGGGGGTCACTTCGGAGATGTAGACCGGCGAGATCACGCTGGCCGCGCCGACGCCGAGGCCGCCGACAATACGCGCAATGATGAAGATCGCCGACGATCCGGCCGCGCCGGCCACCAGGGCGCTGACGAAGAACAGCACGGCGGAGAGCATCATCACGCCGCGGCGCCCGATCACGTCGGCCATGCGGCCTGCGGCGAAGGCGCCGATCGACGATCCGACGAGGATCGCGCCGACGTTGAAGCCGATGCCCAGCTTGCCGAGATCGAAGGCGGCCTCAAGCCCCTTCTGGGTGCCGTTGATCACGCCGGAATCGTAGCCGAACATGAAGCCGCCGATCGTGGCCACGGCCACGATGGCGACGATGAACGCCATGTTGATCCGGGTATCCGACCCGGAAATCGGGCCGCTCTGCGCCGCAGTCATTCCTCATTCCCCTTCATCGAGATGCGCGATGTTATTATTGGCGCTGCGAATCCGCTGCCGGACTTAGCTGTTGGCCGGGCATACCGGCAAGCCGGAAACGCCCGGATCGAAAGCGAAAACGTTGCCAGCAAGCGGCTGCCGTTCCAGTTCCGCCGCCGAGAGACCCTTGCGCGCCGTCGTGGCATAGGCGGTAGCCAGATCCGGCCCGCCGAAGGCGATCTTGGTGATATTGGCGACCGGGAACTTCACGGTTGCCATCAGCTTGCCCGCAGGATCGTAACGCCGCACGCCCCAGCCCCCGAACAGGCCGGTCCAGAGGCAGCCCTCGGCATCGATCACGGCGCCATCCGGGTAGCCGGCGCCGTCCTCGATGGTGACGAAGGCTTCGGGCTTGCCCAGCGTGCCGTCCTCATCGACCGAAACGCGCCAGATCGTCTTGCCCAGCGTATCGGTGTGCCAGAGCGTCCGTCCGTCCGCGCTGATCGCGGGTCCGTTGGTGATCACCACTTCCGGCAGGCCCGCGTGGACGCAATGTCCCCGGTCCAGCCGATAGAGCGCGCCGGAAGCCTCGGTTTCCTCGTCATGCATCGAACCCAGCCAGATGCTCCCCGAAGGATCGGTGGCGGCATCGTTCAGCCGGTTGTCGGCGCGGTTCGGCTCGGGATCGTGGAGCAACGTGAAGGCGCCGGTTTCCGGGCTGAAGCGATGCAGCCCGGTCTTGACCCCGGCGATCATGTCACCCCGCTCCGTCGGCAGCGCCCAGCCGATCTGGTCGGGCGCGTGCCACATGTCGAGCATGCCGGTGACCGGATCGTGCCGGTAAAGCCGATGTTCCTTGATATCGACGAACCACAGGCGGTCGCCGGTCCAGACCGGCCCCTCGCCCAGCGTGGCGCCGATGGAAAGGACGGATTCCGGCGTCACGTCAGCGCCACCCGGCATCGACGAAGTAGTCGTGCCCGGTGCACATGGCGCCGTCGTCCGAAGCCAGGAACAGGCAGAGCGCAGCGACGTCGGCAGGCTGGATGCGCGCCTTCAGGCACTGGGCGGCCATGATCTCGGCCTCACCCTCGGGCGTGTACCACTGCTTCTGGCGCGGCGTATCGACATTGCCCGGCACGATCGTGTTGACGCGGATATTGTCCGCGCCAAGGTCGCGCGCCATCGCGCGGGTCATGCCTTCCACGGCCGCCTTGGCGGTCTGGTAGAGCACGAGGTCCGGCAGGCCGAGGTGCCAGCTGATCGAACCGAAGTTCAGGATCACGCCGCCGCCTTGCGCCTTCATGCCCGGAACCACTGCCTGCGCCGCGAAGAACTGGTGGCGCAGATTGGTGGCCATGCGCTCGTCCCAATAGGCGGGCGTCACATCGTCGATCGTGTGGCGATCGTCGTTGGCGGCGTTGTTGAGCAGCACGTCGACGCCGCCCAGCAGGCCCGAAAGCTCTGCCACGGTGGCGGCAGTGGCATCCAGGTCGCGAAGGTCGCAACTGCGGAAGTGCGTTCCCGGCAGCGAAGCGGAAAGCGCCTCGCCGGCGGCGGCATTGATGTCCACGAAGGCGACCTGGGCGCCCTGGGCCACGAAAGCCTCGACAAGGCCCGCACCGATGCCGGTGCCGCCGCCCGTGATGAGAACGCGTTTGCCCTTGAGGCTGGGGTAGATTGCGGAATGTCTGGTCATGGATGGGCCTTCATCAAGCCTTGAGAAGCCCGCGCGAAAGCAGGTTGGCGTAGAGTGCCGCGATGCCGGTGCGCCAGGGCGCCGCATCGCGCGAGGTGACGACGCGGTTCTGGAGCTGGCCCAGCTTGTCGCTCTCGATGGTGACGACGTCGCCCACCTTGTGGGTGAAGCCGCGGCCTTCCTCGTCGCGGTCCTGCACGGGCGCGAAAAGCGTGCCGAGGAACAGCACGAAGCCATCGGGATAGTGGTGCTCGCTCAGCGTCTGGCGCACGAGATCCAGCGGATCACGGCTGATTTCCGCCATGTTGCTGGTGCCGCGCAGGACGAACTGGTCCTCGCCGGTGATCGACAGGCGCACTTCGGCGACGCGCACGTCGTCGATGGTGAAGCTCTCGTCGAACACGCGGACGAGCGGACCGAGCGAGCAGGAGGCGTTGTTGTCCTTGGCCTTGCCCAGCAGCAGGGCCGAGCGGCCCTCGAAATCGCGCAAGTTCACGTCGTTGCCCAGCGTGGCGCCCACGGCCTGGCCGTCGCTGCCGACCAGCAGGGCGATCTCGGGTTCGGGGTTGTTCCAGCTGGAATCCGAACGCACGCCGATCTCGGCGCCGACGCCGACGGTGGAGAGCACCGGCGACTTGGTGAAGACTTCGGCATCGGGGCCGATGGCGACTTCGAGGTATTGCGACCAGAGGCCGTCCTCGATCAGCGCGGCCTTGAGCTGCGCGGCGCTTTCGGAGCCGGGCACGACCGAGCGGATCTGGCCGCCGATGCGCGATTCCAGGCGTTCGCGAATGGCGGCGGCAGCGCTCCAGTCACCACGCGCGCGCTCTTCGATCACGCGCTCGATGGCGGAAGTGGCGAAAGTGACGCCGCAGGCCTTCACGCACTGGAGATCGACCGGGGAGAGCAGGTTCACCGAAGCGGCATCGAAGGCGCCCAGGCGCTTGCCGCCGTTGCCGGAGAAATCGCCCGCTTCTACCAGGGCCGAGACGGTGGGCGCCACAGCCGACATGTCGATCAGTTCGCCGCGGACAACGAGAATGGGGCTGGGGCCTTCGCCGAAATCGGCGCGGCCCAGGAACGTGCCGGAAGTCCAGTCGGCAGGCATCAACGACATACAGTCTCGGGATTCGTCACGATTCCCCCTCCCATGTTTCATTTACTGATAGCGCTACCAATTGGCAGATTGATGCGGGTTGTCAAGCACCATCGCATGATCCGGAAACAGCGCGGACGGACGGTGTGCGCACTTGCCCGCATCGGCGATTGCATCTTGCCGGGCGGTTCGGGCGTTGAGCCCTTCTCGGCCGCTTATCCGAGGTCGATTGATGCAAGGATGCTGCGACATGACCGAAATCCGCTCTGGAGACGACGCTCTGGCCGCACCGCCGCCGGAAGTGCCGTTCGAAAACGCACATGACCGGGCGACCTGGATCGAGGCGACGCGGCGCATCGCCGCCGTGGCCGGTGCCGATATCTCCGGGGAGCCGGGATGGATGTCCTGGCGCGAAGGCGATTCCGGGCGAGGCGGGCAACGCTATTTCATTCCGCGCGACACCTTGCTGGTGGAAGAGGCCCATCGCCTGGGCATCACTTCCGATTCGCAGTTCTTCGGCGGCGCCGTTCCGTCCCATTTCATCGCGACCAAGGCCATTTCCCATCCCCTCGTCTCGCCCGAAGCCCGCGCGCCGGAAGGCTGGAACCCGGCCCTCGCCGCCCTGATCGAGGAGGCCGTGCTGCGCGGCTACACCGCCTTCACGGTGGCGGACGCCGCGCAGGCCGGGCGGCTGATGCTGGAATACGGGCCTGCCCGGCTCAAGGAAGTGGAGGCGACCTCCGGCCAGGGCCAGACGGTGGTGACCAGCGAGCGGGAGCTGGAGGACGTGCTGGCCGCGATCGATCCCGCCCGCATCGAAACGGGCGGCGTCGTGATCGAGGAGAACCTGGAGCAGGTGGAGACATACAGCGTCGGCACGGTCACCCTGCCCGCACCCGGTGGCCGTGGCTTTCGATCGCTTGCCTACTGGGGCACCCAGCAGCTCACCCGCAACAACCAGGGCGACGTCGCCTATGGCGGCTCGCGGCTCCACGTCGTGCGCGGAGGATTCGCGGAACTCGGCAATCAGCTGCTCTCCCATGATCGGGCCGAAGCGGTAATGAAGGCAAGGCTCTACGACAGCGCCGTCTTCGCCGCCTGGCCCGCGCTGTTCGCCTCGCGCCGCAACTACGACGTGGCCGAGGGGATCGACGCGCAAGGCCGCAAGCGCATCGGCGTGCTGGAGCAGAGCTGGCGCATCGGCGGTGCCACCGGCGCAGAGATAGCCGCCTTCGAATACCTTGAAGCCCATCCCGACCGTCACGAAGTGACCACGGCCACGGTCGAAATCTACGGCGATGCCGATGGCGACGCCAATGCCTATGCCGCTCCGCCCGGCGCGGCCGTCTATTTCAGCGGCGTGGACCCGGTGGCCGGTCCCCTGACGAAGTACGCCGCTATCTTCGAATGAAATGGTGACACGCATGAAATCAGCCCGCCCCGTGACCCTGCCCGTGGCCGACGAGACGATCGACGGCACGATCCTCACCCCTGCCAAGCTCACGCCCGGCGTGCTCTTCATCCATGGTTGGGGAGGCTGCCAGGAACAGGATCTGGTGCGCGCCGAGGAGATCGCCCAGCTCGGCTGCATCTGCTTCACTTTCGACTTGCGCGGCCATGCCCGGCACGAGGGAGAGCGCAACAGCGTCACCCGGTCGGACGGCTTGGCCGACGTGATCGCCGCTTACGACTTCCTGGCGAGCCAGGACGGGATCGACGCCTCGGCCATGGCGGTGGTGGGCACGAGCTACGGGGGCTATCTGGCCGCCCTGCTCACGGCGGAACGGCCGGTTTCGTGGCTGGCGCTGCGGGTGCCGGCGCTCTATCCCGATACCCATTGGGACGTTCCCAAGGCCCTGCTCGATCGCGCCGAGATCGACCGCTACCGCAGCCATTTCCGCACCGGCCACCAGGATCGCGCGCTCGCCGCCTGCGAACGCTTTGCCGGAGACGTGCTGATCGTGGAATCGGAATTCGACGACTACGTGCCCCATCCCGCGATCAGTTCCTACATGGCGGCATTCCGCAACAGCCGTTCGCTGAGCTACCGCGTGCTCAAGGGCGCCGACCATGCCTTGCGCGACGAGAGCCAGCGCAAGGGATACAACGACCTGCTGATCGCCTGGATCGAGGAAATGGTGCGCGGCGTACGCCGGCCTACCTAGGCCGTCATGCTGCGATCGCACCATCTGGGCCGATCCGCCGAACACCCTGTCGAACCTCGTCCCTTCGGCTCCGGTCCCTTGGAAACCGCCCGGCCGGCGCCGCGTTCGTCGGTATATGCGGATGGGGCTGACAGAGACGAGGAAGACGCTGATGGCCGAGATCCAGGATATGATCCATGAAGATGCCCTGCCGGGGCACGAGAGCACGCTCGACCCCAAGCCGGAATGGGCGCCGCGCTATCCGGGATCGGACCGGCTGAAGGACAAGGTGGCGATCGTCACGGGCGCGGACAGCGGCATCGGCCGCGCGGTGGCGGCGCTGTTTGCACGCGAAGGCGCCGACGTGGCGATCCTCTACCTGCTGGAAGACGACGATGCGGCCGAAACGAAGCGTATCGTCGAGGCCGAGGGCCGCCGCGCGATCACCATCCGCGCCGACATCGGATCGCCGGATGCCTGCGAACTGGCGATCCGCCAGACCATGGAGAGCTTCGGCAGGATCGACGTGCTGGTGAACAATGCCGGGGAGCAGCATCCCGACAAGGACATCACCGACATCAGCGAAGAGCAGCTTCGCCGCACGTTCCAGACCAACATCTTCGGCATGTTCTTTATGACCCAAGCCGCGCGCCCTCACCTCAAGGCAGGCGCCAGCATCATCAACTGCACCAGCGTGACCATGTACAAGGGCAGCAAGGAACTCCTCGACTACAGCTCCACCAAGGGCGCGATCACGGCTTTCACCCGCTCGCTTTCGGAGAACCTCGTGGGCGAGGGCATTCGCGTCAATGCCGTGGCGCCGGGGCCGATCTGGACGCCGCTCAACCCCTGCGGCGGCGCGAGCCCGGAAAAGCTCGAAAACTTCGGCGAGGATACACCCATGGGCCGCCCCGGCCAGCCCAACGAAGTGGCGCCTTCGTTCCTGTTCCTCGCCTGCGAGGACGCCAGCTACATGAGCGGGCAGGTTCTCCATCCGAACGGCGGGATCATCGTGGGAAGCTGAGGCAGAGCCGCTTCGCAGGCGCCGCCCGGACACGGCGCCTGCGAACGCCTCATGCCTGCCCCTGTGCCTGGAGCGACGAGGGATGCCAGTTGTCGACACCCGGCAATTCGATTTTCCAGGAAAATTCCCGGCCTTCATACGCGCGCGTAACCGTCAGCCCATCGCCCGTTTCCGAGAGCCGATAGCTGCCCAGTGCGAAAAGCTCGGGATCGGCGCGGCGCTGCGCCAGCAAGTCTCGGGTGAGCGCTGCCTTGCGCAGCGACAGGTCGTCCTTGTCGCCATTCCAGTCGACCGGGCGGCGATTGTCGGGATCGGTCAGGGATGCCGCGAGCCATTCGGTGCCCTGATAGATATCGGGCACGCCCGGCGCGGTGAGCTGAAGCGCCGCTTGCGCCAGGATCACGCGCTCACGCGCGGCTTCGAAAGGCTTTTCGGAGCCCTCGGGCCAGAATTCGGGGCCATCGAGATCGCCCAGCAGCGCCGTGACGAGCGTTCCGGCGCGGGCCTCCGCCTCTTCGTTGGGCGCTTCATGCCGTGAGAGATCCTTGGCCTCCCGCATGGCCTTGCTCATGTGCTCGGCCGCGCGGGCCTCCGCATCGGGGGCACCTCGCAGGGCCAGTGCCGTTTGCAGGGCATAGATGCCCCAACGCTCGGGCAGCCCGGATTGCGCGGCCCGGCTCCGCGCCTCGGCATAGAGGCGGCGCGCCAGTTCGGGAAAATAACCGAGCGCCACGATCGCCGCACGAGCATCGGCAGAGCGCTTGGTATCGTGCGTCGAAAGCGTGCTCAAGGCGAGCGGCGTCCGCTCCGCACGCGCCTGCATGAGCTGCGCGAAACCGTCCATGTCGAGCGGGGTGAGGTCCGGTTCGGCACCCACCTCGCAGAAGGGCAGGTAGGACACGCTGCGGAAGAACACCGTGTCTTCCTCGGACTTGGCGGTAAGCGCGCCCGTAAGCTGCTCGAACCGCGCCGCGAAAGCGCGCGCGGCATCGTTTGTAGCAGCGCCGCGCAGCAAGGCCAGCAGGGCCGCCGTCATCTCGTCGCGAGCCTCGGGGGCGCCCGTCAGTGCCCCGCCATCGGCGGTATAGGAGCGGTAGACCGGCCATCTCGTCGCCAGCCATGCCACGCCATCGGCCACGGCCGGGCCCTGGGTCCGCGGCACCGCGAGCGCCGCCATGGCCGCTTCCGTCACGCGCCGCAGTTCGGGGGCCAGCGAATCCGCCAGCAGGGCCCGGCGCACCTCGCGCACTTCGGCATGGATGTCGTCCGGCACCGCGCCTTCCGCCGCCTCGCGCATCGCGGCAAGGCCGGGTGCATGCGTGAGCAGGCGAGTCACCGGCGCCAGGAACTCGTAGCCGCTCATCCCCTCGATCGGCCATTCATCGGGAATCCGCTCATCGGCCTTGACGATCTTCTCCACCCAGACGGGCACCGAGCCCACTGCCTCCCGCAGTCTCCGGAGATAGCCGCCGGGCTGGGCCAGGCCGTCTATGTGATCGACCCGCAGCCCGTCGATCCGTCCGGCGCGGACCTGTTCTATGATCCAGCGGTGGGTGAGATTGAAGACGCCGGGATCTTCCTGCCGCACGCCGATCAGGCTGGTGATGTTGAAGAAGCGGCGGTGAATGATCGCATCGGCCGTCTCCCGCCAGTCGCCCGCCGACCACCATTGCTCCGAAAGCAGTGCCGCCAGCGTGGGCGCGTCCAGCCCGCCTTCCTCCGCCAGCCTGCGCGCAAGCGGCGTCTCGCGCAGGGGATAGGGCTGGCCATAGATGGCAAGGGCCGGCCGCGCGGGCGTGCCGGCCATGTCGATCGAGCCCGCTTCCAGCACGTCTTCCACCATGCCGTCCAGCACCGGGAAGTGCAGGGGCCCCTTGTCCCAGTCGATGTCGAAGACGCGGGCGAACTGGCTGCCGCGACCATGCCGCATGATATCGGCGATGAAGGGATTTTCCGGCGTGAACGCCATGTGGTTGGGAACGATATCGAGGATCAGGCCGATCCCGGCGGCGCGGGCCGCCTCGCTCAGCGCGACGAAGGCCGCTTCGCCGCAGAGCACGGGGTCCACCAGGTTGGGATCGATGACGTCGTAGCCATGGGTAGAGCCCGCAGCGGCGTGGAACAGCGGTGAGAGGTAGAGGTGGCTCACCCCCAGGTCGACGAGGCGGGGCAGCAGGGCGCGGGCCTCGCCCAGCCCCACGCCGCCCCGCAGTTGCAGGCGATAAGTGGCGACGAAGGGGATAGGAGCGGTCATTCCGGGCGATCCGTATGAAGTGCGGCGGAAAAGGCGAAGGGGCTGTCCTCGCCGGTGACGAGGATCAGCGGATCCTCGTGCGGCGCGAAGCCCTGTTCACCACGATGTGCGCCCAGCCGCGCGCGCAGGGTCAAGCGCGCCGGGCCGAAGTCCCAGGCAGCCTCGATCACGGCGCCGTCCCGCTTTACCGCGACGGACGGCCGGGCATTGTCGGCCAGCAACGGCACCACATGATCGCGGCGCAGCGCCAGCAGGTGGCGCAGGAATGCCTGATGATCCTGCTGCTCCTTGCGACCCGGCGCGCCGATCTTCGAGACCCTGAAGGTCTGGGGCGAAATCGGATCGGGCACTTCGCCCCCGAAAGCCTTGAACTGCGCGAACTCTTCGGCCCGGCCTTTGCGCACCGCCGCCGCCAGGTCGCCCGTGAAGTCCGCGAAGAACAGGAAGGGCGCGTCGGTCAGGAACTCGTCGCCCATGAAGATCATCGGCACGAACGGTGCGAGCACTGTCAGCGCCGTCACCACCCGCAAGGCAGTGCGGTCTTCGACAAGCTGGTGCAGCCGCTCGCCCTGCGCGCGATTGCCCACCTGGTCGTGGTTGCCGAGGAAGTTGACGAAAGCGGTGCATGGCAATTCGCCCGAGGGTTCGCCGCGTGCATGCCGGGCGCCCTTGCGATGCTGGCCCTGTTCGACATAGCCGTCGCGCAGGGCCGTCTCGATGTCGGCCAGCGGATCGACCGCGAAGGGCGCGTAATAGGCCTCGTCCTCGCCGGTCAGCAGGCAATGGACGGCGTGATGCCAGTCGTCGTTCCAGGTCGCGTCGAACGGCGCCTCGGCGGTGAAATAGCGCGCCAGGTTGCGTTCGTCCTCGGTGATCAGGTGGATCGGCCGCCCCCATGCCTCCGCGCGCACGCGCTGGCCCAATTCGTCGAGGAAATGGACCGGGGAATGGTCCTCGATGGCATGGACGGCGTCGAGCCGCAGCCCGTCGAGCCGGTATTCCGTCAGCCAGTAGAGGGCGTTCTCGATGAAGTAGTCGCGCACCGGCCGCGCCTCGTAAGCGATGCCCTGCCCCCAGGGCGAGCGGCGCTCGGGGTGGAAGAACGCGGGGCACCAGGCGGGCAGGTAGTTCCCCGAGGGGCCGAGGTGGTTGTAGACCACGTCCAGCAGCACGCCCATCCCCAGAGCATGGGCAGCGTCCACGAAGCGCCGGAAATCGTCGGGCGAACCATAGAAATTGTGCGGCGCATAAGGGAGCACCCCGTCGTAGCCCCAGCCCCTCTGCCCGTCGAACTGCGCCACCGGCAGTAGTTCGACCAGCGTGACCCCCAGATCGCGCAGGCGCGGCAGTTCCCGTGCGGCGGCGGCGAAAGTGCCTGCTTCCGTGAAGGTGCCCAGGTGCAGTTCGTAGACGACCGCCTCGTGCCACGGCAGGCCGCTCCATGCGCTCTGCCAGTCGAAAGCAGTGGGATCGACCAGCAGCGAGGGGCCGTGGACGTCGCCCTGCTGGGCGCGGGCGGCGGGATCGGGATAGGCCGTGCCGTCCACCAGAACGCGATAGGCATCGCCCGGCGCGGCTTCCGCCTCGATGCTCCACCAGCCGTCCGCCTCGCTTTCCAGCGGAATTTCCCCGGCAGGCAACGCCACGGCCACCTCGCGCGCCTCGGGTGCCCAGAGGCTGAAGCACCAGCGGCCATCGGGCAGCGGCTCTGCGCCCCAGGATTTTGCGAAATGCGCGTCGTCGGCCGTGGCCATCTCCGTCACTCCGGGGCGAAGACGCAGACGCTGGCGGCGGGTACGATGGCCGTGCCGTCTTCCACCACCTCCACCGCGAAGGCATCGTCGCCCCGCGCGGTGTCGAGCACGCGGTGCCACTGCGTGACGCCGTTGTGCTCGGGCAGGGTGAACGTCACTTCGTCGCCCGCGTTGAGCACGATGAACAGCGGCCTTTCGCCTTCCACGAAGGCTTCCTGCGCGGAATAGCTCAGGAAGAAGCCCAGGACGCGCAGTTCCGCCTGACCCCAGAGTTCGGCGTCCATTTCCCGCCCGTCAGGCTGGTGCCAGGCGATCTCCACCCGGCCGTCCTCGGCGGGCTCGCCGCTCAGGAAGTTGTCCTGCGAGAGCACCGGATGGTCGCGGCGGAAGCCGATCATGCGCGTGCAGAATTCCAGCGGCGCATCGTCCTTGCCAGCCCAGTCGATCCAGGCCGTCTCGTTGTCCTGGCAATAGACGTTGTTGTTGCCGTTCTGGCTGTTGCCGATCTCGTCCCCGGCCAGGATCATCGGCACGCCCTGGCTCAGCAGCAGCGTTGCCAACATGGCGCGGCGGCGGGCGGCGCGTGCGGACTGGATGCCCTCGTCCTCGGTCGGCCCTTCGGCACCCATGTCGTCGGACAGGTTGTTGTCGTGCCCGTCCGCCCCGCCCTCGCCGTTCGCCTCGTTGTGGCGATCGTTGTAGGACACGGTGTCCATCAGGGTGAAGCCGTCATGCGCGGCCAGGAAATTGACCGAGGAGGTCGCCCCGCGATCGGAATGGTTGAACTGTTCGGGCGAGCCGATCAGGTGGTTGGCAAGATCGCCCACCAGCGCCGGATCGCCGCGCCAGAAACCACGCGCGGTGTCGCGGAACTTGTCGTTCCATTCGCGGAAGGGATAGGGGAAGCCGCCGACCTGATAGCCGCCGCTGCCCACGTCCCAGGGCTCCGCGATCAGCTTCACGCCCGACAGGATCGGATCCTGCCGGATCGCATCGAAGAAGCCGCCCTCGCGGTCGAACCCCATGGCCTCCCGGCCGAGCGTTGAGGCGAGGTCGAAGCGGAAGCCATCGACATGCATGGCCTGCACCCAGTAGCGCAGCGAATCCAGCACCATGCGGATGACCATCGGATGCGCGACGCTCAGCGTATTGCCGGTGCCGGTCTGGTCGAAGCTGTAGCGCAGGTTCTCGGGCGAGAGCGCGTAATAGCTGGCGTTGTCCAGCCCCCGGAAGCTCAGCGTGGGGCCACGTTCGGAGCCTTCGGCGGTGTGATTGTACACCACGTCCATGATCACTTCGATGCCGGCCTTGTGGAACCGCTTCACCATGTCCTTGAACTGGCGGATCGCGCCTCCCTTCGGCTCTAGATAGCGCGGCTCAGGCGCGAAATAGCCGAGGGTCTGATAGCCCCAGTAGTTGGACAGCCCCTTGTCCACCAGCATCCGGTCGTCGAGGAAGAACTGGCAGGGCAGCAACTCGATGGCGGAGACGCCCAGCTTGAGCAGATGGTCGAGGATCGGCTCGCTGACCATCCCCGCGTAAGTGCCGCGCAGTTCCTCCGGAACGTCAGGATGGCTCATCGTCAGCCCGCGCACGTGCGCTTCGTAGACCAGCGTCTCGCCCCAGGGACGGCGGATCGATTTGTCCCCCTCCCAGTCGAACGCGGGATCCTGGACCACGCCCTTCACCATGAAGGCGGCGGAATCGCGGTCGTCGAACGTCAGGTCGTCGCCCGTCGAGAGGTCGTAGCCCCAGAGCGCGTCGTCCCATTGCAGCT
The DNA here is from genome assembly GCF_044987305.1 of Novosphingobium sp. ZW T3_23. Lineage (NCBI taxonomy): Bacteria > Pseudomonadati > Pseudomonadota > Alphaproteobacteria > Sphingomonadales > Sphingomonadaceae > Novosphingobium > Novosphingobium sp. ZW T3_23. The sequence continues at coordinate 7,455 of NZ_JBJDRF010000021.1, read as the reverse complement.
TCCCGGCGATCTCGCGGGCATAGGGATCGAGCAGCAGCTTGTTGGGGTTGAAGCGATGGCCCTGTTCCGGCTCATAGCGGCCGTGGGCACGGTAGCCGTAGAGCTGCCCCGGCTTCACGCCCGGAATGTAGCCGGAGAAGATCGATCCCTCGCGGCTTGGCATCTCCAGACGCGCCAGTTCCTGCTTGCCGTCCTCGGAGAACAGGCAAAGCTCCATGGCTTCGGCGTTTTCGGAGAAGATCGCGAAGTGCGTTCCCTCGCCGGTATATTCGGCGCCCAGCTCGTGCTGCTGCCGTTCCGGCTTGGCGAAGGCGAGTTCCATGGCGGCCTCGTTCAGAAGGAGGAGACGGGGACGGGCGCCTGCGCCACGCGGGCGCGCGCGCCGGTATCCTGATAGCGATCCGGGTAACGCGCCGGTTCGACGGGCCGCCGCCGGCGCGAGGCCAGCCTTTGCAGGGCCCGCGCCGAAATCACGCGGATGCCGCCTTCCGATACGGTGCACCACTTGCCGTACTCGGCCAGTTCCGCATCGAGATCGAAGCCGTCGGGCACCACCGCGTCCGCCAGCACGATCGCGTCCGATATCGTCACCGCCCGCCCGATCCGGGCGCCGGGCAGCAGCACGACATTGCGCAGGGTGGAGCCGAAGCCGATCGCGCGGCGGTCTCCCAACCCGTGGTGGACGGGATGATCCACCGGCCAGGAAGGATCGAGCGGCAGCGATCCGTCCAGGAGGTGGCGCTGTACGGCGTGGTAGGCGTCCAGCGTCCCCAGATCCTGCCATAGCGGCTCGCGGCCCTGCCGCCCCGGCAGTGCATAGGCATAGGCAGTGCCGCAGGAAACCAGCGCGGGAATGATGTGCTTGCCGAAGTCGAGGTCGGCAACTGTGCCTTCGACTTCCTTCAGCAACTCGCGCAGCAGCTTCCATTCGAAGACGTAGATACCCATCGAAGCCAGGGCATGACCGGGGCAGTCGGGCGCTTCCGGCGCAATGAAGGGCTTTTCCACGAAACCGGTGACACGATGCGAGGCGTCCGCCTCCAGCACACCGAACCCGGAGGCCTGCTCCCGAGGCACATGGACCACGCCCACGGTCACTTCCGCGCCGCTGGCGACATGGCGTTCCACGAAGGGGCGGTAGTCCATCTGGTAGAGATGGTCGCCGGCAAGGATCACCACATGGCGCGGCGCCACCAGGTCGATCTCGTCGGCAATGCAGGCGACGGCGGCGGCGGTGCCTTCGTAGGGTCCGTATTCGGCGCCGTCGAGGATCGAGATCGCCGGGCGAGCATCGTCCGCCTGCCAGCAATCCAGCAGATGGCGCTGCAGGGTGTCGGGCTGGTACTGCGTCAGCACCATCGTCTCGCCCAGACCCGAGTTGACGGCGTTGGCCAGCGTGAAGTCGATCAGGCGGCCGTGCGGGCCGATCGGCAGGGCAGGCTTCGCCTCATGGTCGGTCAGGTCGTGGAGACGGCTGCCGCGCCCTCCCGCCAGGATGATCGACAGGACAGAGCCAGGATGACCTTCGCTACTCACGCTTACCATTCGCCCCTCTTCATCGGAACCGTGCTGCGCTGCCTAAACCGCGAAAAGAGGGCCGGTTCCGGGCGGGATCGCACGGTTCGTCGCATTCAGGTACTTTCGAAACGCGACTTCGCAACATGGGTTATACGACAGGCGAGATCGGCCTCTCCGGATGCCACCACGTAGTGATCCCCCGCATCGGCAATTCCTGTCGTGAAAACAACGTCGCGCAAGTACATCTGCTCTTCCAGCGGCTGGGTGAGAGCAGGGTTCGCCTCGATCAGGGGCACATGGCCGGTACGCAGGACGCGGGAGGGATCGTCGCGGTCGAGGATCGACCAGTAGGTGCGATAGATGCCCACGATTTCCTTGGGCTCCACGCCGTGCCACAGCGTCAGCCAGCCCTCGTCCGTCAGGATCGGGGGCGCCCCGCCGCCCATCCGCGCAGTGGCGACGGTTGCGGCGTGGGGCCGGATGCCGGGACGGCGACAGGGCTTCCAGAACAGGCCGTCGGGAGAGTGGGCCAGGTTGATCGAGGGGCCTGCGCGCCATTCGCTGCCGGGCGGATAGGCGAAGTAGAGATCGCCCAGCGGCCGCGTCAGCGCCCAGTAATGCCCGTCAATCAGGCCCTCGAAGATCAGCATGTCCTTGTTCTGATGGTCGAGGACGATATCCTCGAAGTGCCAGTCCAGCCCGTTTTCCGAGCTGTAGAGCGTGGTCGAATGGCGCTCAGGGCTTACCGAGCAGGTCGTCATCAGCCAGCTCGCGCCCACCTTGCTGATCCGGGCGTCCTCCACGCCGTAGCACTGCAGGCTGCTGCGCGGCGCCACGGCACGGTCGTAATGGACAGCCACCACCTCCAGCCCGTCGGCGTTCAACTCCACCGGCAGCAGCCAGGAGAGCGAGGTGAGCGCCATGACCTTCCAGCCGCCCCCGCGCAGCATGAACTTGCGCGGATCGGCGGTGTCGGCGTGTTCCAGCGGCCAAGCATCGAGGACGTAGCGGCCCGCGCTTCCTTCCTCGCCCTCCCAGCGGATCGCATGGACGTGGCCGTCCCGGATCGGATCACGCAGGGCCTCGGCCACGCGGACCATCATCAGCAGGTTGCCCCCCGGCAGACGCGTGAGCCCCGGATTGAAGGCGCCCAGCACGTACGTTTCCGCATCCAGATGCCCGGCCAAGGGCGAGCGGGACAAGTCCACATCGTCTGGGACAAAGACCAGGCGATCTTCTGGAAAGGATTCCGGCGAAACGGCTTCTGGCATGGGGCGGCCTCCTGGGAATGCCTGCACTGTTCCGAACGCCCAACGCGCGAGGCGCCATCGGGTGCCTGAAGAGCGCCCGGACAAATACTCCGGTTGACGCACCCCAAGGGCTTCCCGTAGCCGGACGGTCAATCCGCCGGGAACAATTTCATCGACATAACCATTGTCTCGGCTTCGCATCGATAGCCGCGCGGCAAGAAGTGCGGCATCGTGCTGGTCGCGCTTACCGGAACGAAGAGTACCCTATGGCTTCAAGCACCCCCCCTCCCGCAGCCGCCACCCAGGCCGCCGCTTCCAGGCCCCCAGCGCCAGACGTGCAGGCGCAGATCCAGGATCTCACCAATTCTACGGTCAACTGGTTCCAGGCCTACTGGCTGCAGATCCTGATCGCCGGTGCCATCGCCTTCGCCATCGTAACCGCGCTCTATGCCCTGCGCAGGCTGGGCACGCGCCTCTGCCGGCCGGGACACAAGCATGTGCGGGCGCGGGGCGCCTGGCTCACCGTGGTGGGCCGGGTGGCCGCCAAGACCACCAACTATTTCATCATCATGGTCGCCATCAAGGTGGTAGACAACTACGCGCAGACACCGCCTCTGCTCGACAACCTGGTGACGTTCCTCTTCACCATCGCCGCCGTGCTGCAATGCGCGATCTGGGCCCGCGAGCTGATCCTGGGCGCCATCGAACACAAGACCGCCAGCGAGCATTTCCAGGGCGAGACGATCATCAACGCCATGGGCCTGATCCGGCTGCTGGTGAGCGTGGTGGTCTTCGCCGTGGCCGCCGTGGTCCTGCTGGACAACCTGGGCGTCAACGTGACGGGCCTCGTCGCCGGTCTTGGTGTCGGCGGCATCGCCATCGGCCTTGCCGCGCAGGGCATCTTCGCAGACCTTTTCGCGGCCTTGGCCATCATCTTCGACCGCCCCTTCAGCAAGGGCGACCAGATCAGCTTCGGCGCCAGCACCGGCGTGATCGAGGCGATCGGCCTCAAGTCCACCCGCATCCGCGCCTATACCGGCGAACTGCGGATAATCTCGAACAAGTCGCTGCTGGACATGGAGATCCTGAACGTCTCCAAGCGCGACCATATCCGCCTGCCCTTCACCATCGGCGTCGCCTACGAAACGCCGCCCGAAACGCTGGCGCGCGTTCCCGACATCCTCAAGGAACTGGTGGAGGAAGCCGGCGGCAAGGCCGCACGGGCTGGGTTCGAGACGTTCGGCGCCAGCTCGCTCGATTTCGCGCTGCTGGTGGATGTGCCGGGGGCCGACTGGTCGGTGGCGCACCCGCTGCGCGACCGCCTGCTGGTCCTGATCATGAAGCGCTTCGCCGCCGAGGGTATTTCGATCCCCTATCCCACGCAGACGACGTTCACGGCGGCTCCCAATGGCGAACTGATCATGCCTTACGCCGAAGCTCCCCGCATGGAGCGGCAAGTGAGCCAGCGCGGGTAGGATGGTTCCGTAGACAGGCGTTGTGGAATGGCATCGTGGAAAGGCGCGGTAGAGGGGGCGTCGTAGAAAGGCGTCGTCCCGGACTTGATCCGGGACCGCTGGCCATTCTTTAGGCGCGAGCGGTCAGACCGGCGCCCTGCTGCGGGGTGGACTGGTCATGGCCAGCGGTCCCGGATCAAGTCCGGGACGACGAAAACACTACACTCGAAAACACTACGATAACGAAAAAAGGCCCCGGTCGCTTGAGCCACCGGGGCCTTTTCTGTCGATCAGGAAACCGTGGCCGCCTGGAGGTCCATCGCCAGCGAGAGTTCGCGGACTTTCGCCACTTCCTCGGGGTCGCCCAGTACCACGCCGATGCGCTGGTGCAGGCCCACGGCCTCGGCGTCGAGGATGCGATCGCGGCCGTCGGTGGCAGCGCCGCCCGCCTGCTCGATCAAGAGGGCCATCGGGTTGGCCTCGTAGAGCAGGCGCAGGCGCGCCTTGCCCGGCTTGGCGTAGTCCGAGGGGTAGAGGAACACGCCGCCGCGCTTCAGGATGCGGTGCACGTCCGCCACCATCGATCCGGTCCAGCGCATGTTGTACTGGCCGGCCAGCGGACCGTCGATGCAGCCCACGCGCTCGTCGATGTAGCGCGCGATACCGGGCGACCACTGGCTACGGCGCGCCATGTTGATCGCCACTTCGGTATTGCCGGAAGCGATCTTCAGCGGGCCGTCGGTCATGCGCCAGGCGCCGACTTCGCGATCGAGAGTGAACTCGTAGACGCCGGTGCCGATGGTGAGGACCAGCATCGTCTGGGGTCCATAGATCGCATAGCCGGCGGCGACCTGCTCGTGGCCCTTCTGGAGGAAGTCCTCCTCGGTCACTTCACGGCCCGAAGCGCCCTCGGGGGCCTTGAACACCGAGAAGATCGTGCCGACCGAGAGATCGACGTCGATATTGCTGGACCCGTCGATGGGATCGTAAAGCAGCAGGTATTCGCCCTTGGGATAGCGGCCGGGAATACGGTGGATCGTCTCCATCTCTTCCGACGCCATGGCGGCGAGATGGCCGCCCCATTCGTTCGCGTCCACCAGCAGGTCGTTGGCGATAACGTCCAGCTTCTTCTGGACTTCGCCCTGCACGTTCTCGGAGCCGAGGCTGCCGAGCACGTCACCCAGCGCACCCTTGGAGATTGCCTGGGCAATCACCTTGCAGGCGCGGGCAACCGTCTCGATCAGAAGGCGCAGTTCGGCGGGGCAGGCGGAGTTGGGCTCCCGTTGCTGTTCTATCAGAAAGCGGGTGAGCGTAGTCGGCTTCATGGTCGTTTACCTGGCCTCGGCAATTATAGGGAAAATTACAGGGCGATCTCGGTCTGAGAGTCCGCAGCGAGGGCGGTCGACGGCAGTCGTCCCCCGGTCACGCACCTTGACCAAGGCTCCCCTTAACCCAAGCCGCAGCGCGCGGCCATCGGCAAACGCTGGAATGAAGGATTATAGAGGCAGCCTTTTTCGGAGGGCCGCCCTGGATCGATCACCGGAGCGATGGTCGCCGCAAGAACGATGTTCTCTTCCAGCTCGGCAAGGAAGGTGATACCCTGCGTGCAACCGCCAAAGAGCGGATCATACAGGAGAGCGCCATGGAGCGGTTGGAATCCGTGTTTTGCGTCTGCGAATTTCGTGCATTGTGCGCTGCGGTCTGCTGCTCCGGCAGTGTGGCGCTGGTCACGATACTGCTGCTTACTTGATCTGATCTAACCTTCTTTCCAGGCCTGCGGCATCCAGCGTGCTGGGTGCGCCCATTTCAACGACGCGTGCGTTCAGCGTCCTGAGAATGGACAGGAACTTCTCCACGTCCTGATCGGACAGACACTCCAGAAACTGCGCGGCAAACACGTCGCGATGGGGCTCTACCTCGCGGATTACGGCGCGTCCTTCATCGGTGAGGTTGATGCGCTTGGCCCGGCGATCGCTGGGATCCGGATTGCGCACCACCAACCCGTCCCGCTCCAGCCCGTCCACGGCCTCCGTCACCGTACGGGGTGCCTGCCCCAAGGCGTCGGCGATGTCCGTCGAGCGCATTTCGCCGCACCGCTCTATCAGCATCAATAGCTTAAGCTGCGCCAGAGACGCGCCTTGCGCCCGCATGCGGTCGTTGAACAGGCGATGCATGCGCAAGTGCAGATCGCGCATCTGTTCCAGGACTTCTTGCTGGATGCTCATGACGAGAAATATTGTGGGACCATATCAAATGGCATTGCCATATGCTTCGTCTGGGTGCAAGTGCGCCACATATCACTGCTGCGATGCAGCAATAAGTCATGAGCAAGAGACCGATGGCAAACGATGTGAGCGAATCGCAAGAGGCCCCCGACACCGCGAATCAGCAAACGACGTCGCCGGCGAAACGTTCCCGCATGCGCCTGGTGCTGTTGACGGGCGTCGTGGTGGCGGTCGTGGCCGGGGGTGCCTGGCTTCTGCATTACGAAACCCGCGGCAAGTATCTGGAGGACACCAACGACGCCTTCATCCAGGCCGATGCCGTCACCATCTCGCCCCGGATTTCGGGCTATGTCGAGGACGTGCTGGTCACTGACAACCAGGACGTGAAGGCAGGCCAGCCGCTGGTGCGGATCGACGCGCGCGACTACGACGCGCAGGCGCAACAGTACCAGGCCCAGATCGAGGTCGCCAAGGCCAACGCCGACAACGTGCGGGCCGGCATCAGCGAGCAGGAAGCCGGGATCGCCCAGGCCCGCGCCCAACTGGCTTCGGCAGAGGCGGACGCCCGCTATGCCGAGCGCGAAGCGGCGCGTTATGCCCCCCTCGCAGCCAGCGGCGCGGAAACGAAGCAGCAGCTCGCCAACTTGCGCAATCAGGCCGCCAAAGCCCGCGCCGCCGCCGATGCGCAGCGTGCCGCCCTGCTTTCGGCCGAGCGCCGCATCGGCTCTCTCAAGGCCCAGATCCGCCAGGCCGAGGCGCAGGGCGAAGCCGCGCGCGCGCAGCTGGCCTCTGCCCATGTCAATGTCGGCTCCACCGTTCTCAAGGCCAGCGTGGACGGCCGCGTCGGCGATCGCACCGTGCGGGCCGGCCAGTTCGTGCAGGCCGGCACGCGCCTGATGACGGTGGTGCCGCTCTCGAAGCTTTACGTCACCGCCAACTTCAAGGAAACGCAGATCGGCCTGATGCGCCCCGGCCAGCCCGCGACCATCCAGGTGGACGCGCTGGACG